>CAOKJE010000012.1 GCA_948468505.1 uncultured Clostridium sp.
ACCGCTTCGGTTTATTCTCTAAAGGATTTTATTGTTTACTTTTCAATGTACTTTTTTATCCCATTTTGTGGGACGATTTTTATTATACGATAGTTTTTTTTGTTTGTCAACACTTTTTTTGAATTTTATTGAATTTTTTCTTATCTATCCCTGCCTTTTGTTTGCAATCCCGTGCCACGACTGATATTTTTCGTGCTTAGTCCTGGTACTTTTACCCTTGGAATATTGGGTAATCTTTGCTTTTTACCTATCTCTTTTTCCTTTTTTGCCACGTGCTCTTCAAACATTTTCGCCTTTTTCAAAATATATTTATTGGCTAAATGTCTATCACGAGGTATAACTTCTACTTTTCCTCTTTTTCTTTCTTTAACATATTGTTCTATTTCTTCTAATACCTCAGGAGATGTTTGTGGCATCATAGCTACTGTCATGTTATTATCAATTGCCACTTTAAACATAGATATATCATTAGCACCATTTCCTATACAAATAAATCCGTATTCAGGAGATAACTTCTCAGTAAGCCACATAACAGCATCCCCCTTACTAATATTGTTTTGGGCAACATCTAGTCGATAGTTTTCACAGTCTTTCCTTGGAAATTTTGTTACATCCTTATCAGTCCAACAATTCTGTTCTTTTATAAATCTTTCAGATTGTCTTATTATTTCTTCCTTTTCTGCTAATGTTACCTTCGTTATATCTTGTGTTTGCTCTATAGTTTGATAAATATCATCCAATAGTTTAACTTTTTTGTTTCCTTCATAATATTTTTCTACCTCTTTTTGTTTCGATGCAAATACTTCTTCTCCATTGGTAAAACGAATATAGTCTTTGTTTCCTCCATTTTCTAAATAGTTATCCACCATCTTTAGCACCGTTTCATGGTCTAGCGTTTTTTTCGTTAAGAATTCTCTCGTTTTGGTGGAATATATAACTGCCCCATTGTCTCCTGCAATTATTTCTGGGACATTTTTTCCTTTTCGTTTTAATTCTCCTTCAATATCTCCTACCGTTCTTCCTGTTACAAATATTACCATACCTCCCATTTTAGAAACTAAATGGAAGATATTGTTTAAGTTTTTATCATCTAAATCGGTAGTTCCGGTCTTTATCTAAAAAAGTAATAAATTTGGGTCTTTTTACCTGATATTCTCCAATTTCTTGCATGGCTTTTCTCCTTTATAAACAAGCTTTTACCAATCCAACAAATAATGGTGCTGGCTTGTTTGGTCTTGATTTTAACTCTGGATGAAATTGACCAGCAATAAAATATGGATGGTCTTCAATTTCTACCATTTCAACTAACAACCCATCTGGCGATGTTCCAGAAATTTTCAAACCTGCTTTTTCTAGCCTTTCTCTATATTCATTATTATATTCATAACGATGTCTATGTCTTTCTGTTATTTCTTTTGTGCCATAAATTTTACTAGCAACTGTGCCTTCTTTAATAAGACATGGATAAGCTCCTAAACGCATAGTTCCACCTTTTTTGTCAACGTCTTTTTGCTCTTCCATAATATGAATGACTGGATTTTTAGTTGTTTCATCTAGTTCTGCTGAATTAGTATCTTTTAAACCTAGTACGTTTCTTGCAAATTCTACCACTGCCATTTGCATTCCTAAACAAATTCCTAAAAATGGTATTTTGCTTTCTCTTGCGAATTTTATGGTCTCAATTTTCCCTTCAATTCCTCTATTTCCAAATCCTCCAGGAACGACAACACCATCAATTCCTTCGAGTTTTTTTGCTACATTTTCAGAAGTTATGGTTTCAGAGTCTATTAAGTGAACTTTTACTTTAACATGATTGGCAAAACCTGCATGATATAAGCTTTCCATTACTGATATATAAGCATCTTCTAGTTGTACATATTTTCCAACAATCGCTACATGAACTATTTTGTCTTCTTTGATTTGTCTGATGTTTTCTACCATGGCTTCCCATTTAGCGTTATCTGGTACATAATTTTCTAGCTTTAAGTGATTGCAAACTTCTCTTGCTAATCCTTCTTCTTCTAGCATTAAGGGAACAGCATATAAATTGTCTGCTGTTTTATTTTGAATCACACTGGTTTTTCTAACATTACAAAATAGTGATAGTTTTTCACGAATGCTATCTGGAATGTCATTTTCGGTTCTACAAACTAATATGTTTGGCTTTATTCCAAAACTTTGCAATTCTTTAACAGAGTGCTGTGTTGGCTTGGATTTTATTTCATTTGAGCCTGATATATATGGCAATAAGGTCACGTGAACATAGATAACATCTTCTGGATTTTTTTCTAGTCCTACTTGACGAATGGCTTCGATAATAGATAATCCTTCGATATCGCCTACAGTTCCCCCTATTTCTGTTATAACAATGTCTGTGTCAGTATCTTCAAAACCATAAATTTTTTCTTTGATTTCGTTTGTGATGTGCGGAATGACTTGTACCGTTTTTCCTAAGTAATCTCCTCTTCTTTCTTTTTCAATTACGTTTTGATAGATTTTCCCCATAGTAATGCTTGAGTTTTGGGTTAGGTTTTCGTTGATAAATCTTTCGTAATGTCCTAAGTCTAAATCTGTTTCTGCTCCATCGTCTGTTACAAAAACTTCTCCATGTTCATATGGATTCATGGTTCCTGGATCTACATTGATGTATGGGTCAAATTTTTGGATGGTTACTTTGTATCCTCTATTTTTTAATAGTCTTCCTAATGAGGCTGCTGTGATTCCTTTTCCTAATCCTGATACGACTCCTCCTGTTACAAATATGTATTTTGTGTTCATTGCTATAACTCCCTTTCCTTTTTCCGCAGTTTCCATTGGTTCCGTTTTTTAATGGCAAGTTTTTTGTTTTGCTTTTTCGAAATCAAAAAAAGATTAAAAAAATGACCAAATGCGGTTTTTTTTTAATCTATTATTATTTTACCACTTCGCTTTTTTTTTTTCAAGTATTTTTTTGCTTTTTTTTAATTTTATTGTTATACTAATAAAAAACAAAAGGAGGATTTTAGTATGTCAACACCACATAACGAAGCAAAACAAGGAGAAATTGCAAAAACGGTAATCATGCCTGGAGACCCATTACGTGCAAAATATATTGCGGAAAATTTTTTAGAAAATGTCAAATTAGTAAATCAAGTAAGAGGAATGTATGCCTACACTGGGAATTATCAAGGAAAAGAAATAACTGTTATGGCTTCTGGTATGGGAATGCCAAGTATGGGAATTTATAGCTATGAATTATATCAATTTTATGAGGTTGAAAATATTATTCGAATTGGTTCTTGTGGAGGTTATAAACCAGAATTAAAGTTATTTGATATTGTGTTATCTGAAAATGTTTTTAGTGAGGGAAATTTTGCTCTTACTTTAAATAACGAAGATTGCCATATAGTAGCTGCAAGTGAAGCTCTAAATTCCAAAATTATAGAAACAGCCAAAGAAGCAAACACCTCAGTTGTTGTTGGAAATACAGTTTGCACGGATTGTTTTGATGTTTATATGACAGATGTTAATCAATTTTTAACAAGAATTCCAGAAAATTTCAATCCTGTTAGTGCGGAAATGGAAGCTTTTGCTTTATTTTATGTAGCAAAGGTTTTAAATAAAAAAGCTAGCTGTTTAATGAGTATTGTGGATTCTAAATTCATTAAGGAGATTGCAACTCCAGAAGAAAGACAAAACGGTTTAAATGCTATGATTAAATTAGCTTTGGATACAGCTTTGAAAATTTGACATTATGTTACTTGATATGTTATACTGTTTTTGATACTTAAATTTGTTTTCATAATGAAAGGAGTCTTAAAAATGGATGGTACAGCAAAAGTACGGGTAATGACAATTATAGTTGATGCAGAGGATGACAGCAACATTCGAATTATACCAGATAACTTAGGCGGAGACCCTATGTTTGGCAAAAATGAGGTTGAATTTCTCAGGCATGTTCTGGAATATTGTGAGGAATATTCCAAAAAGCTTGAAGCTCAGTTTGGTCCGCCTGAAAAAAGAAAACCTATGCAAGGCTGGGAGCAAGATTAACATTCATTTCAAAACTTCAAATCAAAATGGGATTCCGTTTCTTGGAATCCCGTCTTTTATTTTTTTATTGACAAAATTTTATACTTCATAATCCCTGCTGGCGCATTTACCTCCACAACATGATTTTTCTTAGCACCTAATAACGCAGTACCTAAAGGTGACTCATTAGAAATCTTGTTTTCTGCTAAATTTACCTCTGTTGAACCAACAATGGTGTATTCTACTTTTTCGTCAAATTCCATATCTAACACTTTTACAATATTTCCAACTTGAACCGTTTCTGTATCAATGTCTTTTTCGTCTATAATTTTAGCATGTCTTATTTTATTTTCTAACTCTGCAATTTTTACCTCATTTTCTGCTTGTGCTGTTTTTGCTTCGTCATATTCAGAATTTTCTGATAAATCTCCAAAACCTAATGCTACTTTAATTCTGTCTGCAATTTCTGCCCTTTTCTCAGTTCTTAAATAATTTAACTCTTTTTCTAAATTATCATATCCTTCTTGTGTTAAGATTACTTCTTTTTCTTCCATAGTATTTATTCTCCTTTCAAATCTTGTTCTATTTTATTCTTTGTTTTCTAAAAAAATCTTTTATTATCTTACGGCAAAAAATGAAATTTGTCAAGCAAATTTCACTTTTATTTACAAATGTGAAAAAAGAAACGTCCCCAATTTCACATCTTAATCATCCCTTTTGCCCCTTTTAGGTAGTCTATTCCTGAAAAAACAGTAGCAACTGTTTGGATTAGCATCATGATAGTAACTGCTAAGTTTAGTATTAACGCTCCCCCTTCTAAGCTTCCACTAAAACATTCTCCAAAGCTATGTATGTCTATAAATGCTAAGATAATGGCAATCATTTGGGTTACGGTTTTTAGTTTTCCCCAATTAGAGGCTGCAATGACTTTTCCGCCTTTTTCTACTGCAATTAAACGGTAACCAGATACAACAAATTCTCTTGCTAAGACAATGATTGGTATCCAAGCTGGCAGTTTGCTCATTTCTACTAACATAACCATAGCTGCTAATACTAAGATTTTGTCAGCTAATGGGTCTAGAAATTTTCCAAAGGTGGTTACTTCATTATTTTTTCTTGCTAAATAACCGTCTAGTTTATCCGTTATGGATGCTATTACAAATATTAAGTCTATTAACCAGTATTCGACGGGAATGGTTAGTAGTTCTCCTTGTATTCCTAAAAATGGTATGGCTACCATAATGGGTACTAATATCATTCTAAATATGGTTAGTTTGTTTGGCAAATTCATGTATCCTAGTCCTTCCTTTTTTATTTTCTAATTTTATTTTAACATTTCTATTGCTTTTTGTAGCTGTGTGTCGTCTTTTTCTTCTACATTTAATATGTTTTTTACGGTATCTGGTAGTTTAACAACTTCGTCTGGCTCGATTCCTATTTTGTTGATTTCTGTTTTGTTTGGTGTTAGGTATTTTTCAGATGTTATTTTTAGTCCACTACCATCTGGCAAGGTTAATACTTGTTGAATTACTCCTTTTCCATAAGTTTTTTCGCCACAAATTTTAGCTTTTCCTAAGTCTTTCAAAGCTCCTGCTAATATTTCAGATGAACTTGCTGTGTTTTCATTGGTTAAGATAACAATCGGCATTTCAATGATTGGGTCATTTTTCGATTTTTTGATTTCTTCCTTGTTTTCTTTGTCTACTTCATATAATAAAATAGCATCTTTTTCAGTTATATAGTCTGCAATTTCTAAGGCTTCGTCTACAATTCCTCCTCCGTTGTTTCTTAAGTCAATAATTAGGGATTTTATGCCTTGTTTTTCTAATTCTAAGTATTTTTCTTTAAAGTCTTTTGCCGTTTCGTCGTCAAAGGAAGAAAATTCGATATAGCCAATTTGATTGCTTAGAACTTTTCCTTCTACTGGGTTTACTTTGATGCTTTCTCTTTTTAGTTCAAAGGTTTTTGTTTCTCCTTCTCTTAAGATTTCTAGTTTTACTGTGCTTCCTTCTTCTCCTTTTATTTTATTGGCAGCAACTGACATGTCGTCACCTGTGTAAGTTACGTCGTCTACCGCTACAATCAAGTCTCCTGGTAAAATTCCTGCTTTTTCTGCTGGGCTGTTTTTGATTGGGGCTAGTACTTGTACTTTGTTAGCTTCTGTATTTTTTACCATGTAAATTCCAATTCCTACAAAGTTTCCCATTGTGTCTTCTAAGTAGTCTTTCATATCTTCTTTTGATATGTATTCTGTATAAGGGTCGTCTAATCCTTCAATATAGCCTTTTATAGCTCCTTCTTTTAGTTTTTCTTCGTTGATTTCTCCTAAGTAATATTTGTCTATAATTTTTTTGTATCGATTAAGGGTTTCGTCTATATTGGTGTCTTCTGCTTTTGTTGCAAAAATTGTTGCATTTCCTGTTTTTCCAAAGTATTGGTACATGCCAATTGACGTACATAAAAATGTAATAAATGCTACCATTACTACTAGCATAATGATTTTATAGGTTTTACATCTTTTCTTTTCTTCCATTTTTAACCTCCGATGTTTGCTTGTAATCAATATTTAATAATGTCAATGGGCGGAATTTTTCCGCCCTTGCTTTATTTTATATTATATGTCATTTGTTTAGAAATAATTACGTGGGTCTACACGACAATTACTATAATTATATGGTGCAACCCTTACTTCAAAATGTAAGTGTGGTCCAGAAGATTTTCCTGAATTTCCTGATCTCATAATTTGTTGTCCCCTTGATACGGTTTGTCCTGGACTTACACAAATAGAACCACTTGTTCCGTGTGCATACCAAGTTTGTAATCCACCAGCGTGTTGGATTACTACATGTGTTCCATAACTGTAAGTTAAATTAGCAGTGGTAAGAACTACTCCATCTGCTGCTGCATAGACTGGTGTTCCTATTGGTACCCCATAGTCTAATGCGCCATGATAAGCTCCACTTGAATAATACATTGTAGCTGTAATGGTTCCTGAACTTACTGGTCTTTGAAGAGTTCCACTTCCTCCTCCTATATAGTTTCCTCCTGAACTTCCGCTGTTGCTATTGTTTCCACTATTTCCACTGGAAGAGTTTCCATTTCCTTTGTTGTTTAAATTTTTTAATTGTTCTTTAAATCTTTCTTGTGCTTCTGCAATTTCTTTTTCGATTTGAACACTTGCTTTGCGAAGCTCTTCTATATGTTCTTGTAATTCTTTTTCCTCAGCAGATAGCTTTGCTACTTGCTTATCTTTTTCTTTTTTAGCTGTTTGTAGTTGGGTTGAAACACTTTGTTTGCTTGCTTTTGATGTTGCTAATTCTTGTTTACTTGCTTCTAAATCTTTTTTGGCTTGTTCAATTTCTTCTTTTTGCTTTTGAATCTTTTCTAGTAATTCTGTGTCTGTTGTCGCTACCTCTGTTACTAGAAAGTAGTTTGAAATCAAATCCATAATGCTAGAAGAAGATAAAATAAAGTCTAAATAAGAGGTTTCTCCTGCTTCATAAGTTGCTACTAATCTAGCATTTAGTAGTTCTTCTTGTTGGGTATAATCTTCTTGTGCTTTTTCTAATTTATTTTGAGATTCTTGTATTTTTGTATTTAACTCTGCTATTTGTGTATCCAATGTATCAATTTGTGATTGATAATCTGCTATCTGGTTTGCTAGTTCTTCTACTTGTTTTGTAGTTTCTGATTTTTCAGCTTGTACTTCTTCTAATTCTTGTTCTGTTTGTTTTTTTTCTTTTTCATTTTCGTTTTTCTTTTGCTCTGCTGTTGTTGCCAATACTGCAGTATTATGTAATAGCATAATGGCAACTACAAGTACTCCTATTATTTTAATTCCTAGTCTTTTCATAAGTTCCTCCTATTTTTCTTTAATTATTGGTATTTTCTGTGCTTTTCTCCTTCTGCTCTGCATCGTTTGTGTCTTCCTTAGTTGTATCTTGATTTTGTGTGGTTGGTACCATTCCATTTGTAATATATGGTAGTGGATCTGTTACTACACCATTTAGTCGAACCTCAAAGTGAGCATGTGGTCCTGTAGAATAGCCAGTTGAGCCAACCTTTAAAACAACGGTTTCTCCTCTTTTTACATAGTCTCCTACTTTTACCATAATTTCTGAACCATGGGCATATAAAGTGGAAACGCCTCCACCATGGTCAATTACTACCATGTTTCCATAGGCTCCATTGTAACCTGCTTTTACAACAATTCCATCGTTGGCAGCTACAAAGTTTGCCCCCATTGGCGCACTTACATCCACACCTGTGTGTAATTTATATACTCCAGTAATAGGATGGGTTCTCATGCCATATTTTGAAGTTATTCTTGTGTAACCTGGAATTGGCCATGCCAGTTCTCCTCCTATATACTTCGTATCAATACCTTCTAGTGCAAGTAACAATATTTCTTTGTTTACTTCTTCAAATTGTCTATTGTATTCGTCTATTTTGGCTTGTACATCTTTTTCTTGGTCGGTTAGTTTAGCAATGTAGTTTTCTCTGATTAGTTTTGTGTTTTCTAATATTTTTGCTGTTTTTGTTTGATTTTGTTTGATTGTGGTATATTTTTCCTTTTCTTCATCTAGTTTTCTTTTGTCAGTTTCTATTTTGTTTTTCTGTTCCTCTATTTCCTCTAATAGCTCGGTATCATAGTCTGCTAATTCTGTAATTAGGAAATAATTAGATAAGAAATCAGAAATACTTCTAGAACTCAAGATTACGTCTAAATATTTTGTATCACTGCTTTCATACATCACAACTAATCTTTTTTCTAATATTTTCTTTTGTTTTTCATATCTTTTTTCTGCTACTTTTAGCCTTTTTTCTATTTTGGTAATAGAGGTTTGCAATTCTTCTATTTTAGTATTTAATTCTTCTAATTCTGCTTTTGTTTTTTCGATTCTTTCGTCTAGTTTTTGAAGTTGCTGAAGATTTTGGCTTAATTCTTCTTGTACATTTTGTAGATCTCCTGTTGCATCATTAATTTGATTTTGTAATTCTTCTTGCTTGGTTTGCAAATCTGTCATTTCCTCTGCTTGCACATAAGAAATGATACTAAAACTACTCATTAGAAAAGCTAAAACGACACATAAAATTTTACGCATGTTTTCTCCTTTATACTTTTAAATATTTTCTCATTGAGATAACACTTCCGGATTGCTCCTATTCCAATTCCTAATAGCATATAAACAAATATGATAGAATTGAACATTTCACTAAAGGTTACTAGGCTCATATTGATAACTTGCATAAATTGAGAGTTTACCATTTGCTCTGCAATAAAGCTGTAAGCTAGTCCTACTAGGCAAATTGATATAACACTTGCAAATACTCCTATTATCATACCTTCTACAATGAATGGCCAACGGATAAATCCGTTTGTTGCTCCTACGTATTTCATAATGGATATTTCTTTTCTTCTGGCATGAACGGTAAGCTTTATGGTATTTGCTATGATGAAGATAGATATGATAATTAGTAAAATTAAAATGACTCCTGTTACAATTTTAATTCCATTTGCTAGATTGATTAAGGTTGTAACGGTTTCGTCTTTACTTGTTATCTTTTTTATGTTTTCAAATTTTAAAATTTGTTCTTGTACTTCTTGGCTTTTGCTTAAATCTGTTAAGGTTACTACATAAGAGGCTGGAAAGATATTATTTTCTTCATACCCTGCTAATAAGTCTTTTTTTTCGCCAAATCTTTCCTTCATTTGTGTCAGTGCATCATCTTTTGAAACAAATTCTATTGTACTTACTCCTTCTAAGGCTCTTATTTTTTCACCAACTTCATCAATTTGTGCTTGTATTGCATCGTTGTTGATAAATACTTGTATTCCTTGTGCTGACTCAATCTCTGCCACAAAATGATTGATGTTTTCTGTTAGGATTAGGAAAATTCCAAAAATAATCATAGTAGCACACATAATCATTAAAGAGGCTCCTGTTGATTTTTTGTTTTTGAATACGTTTCCAAATCCTTCTCCTATTAAATATCCAAATCTGTTATATTTCACAATCATACCCACCTTTTTTATCATCTTTTATTATTTGACCTTTTTCTATATGGATAACTCTTTTTTTCATTTTATCTACAATATCTTTTGCATGTGTTGCAACAACTACCGTTGTTCCTCTCATGTTGATGTCGTTTAATAAATTCATGATATCCCATGCGGTGTCTGGGTCTAAGTTTCCAGTTGGCTCGTCTGCAATTAGCATAGATGGATTATTGACTAAAGCTCTTGCTAAGGCTACTCTTTGTTGTTCTCCTCCTGATAATTCATGAGGATACATTTTGGCTTTTCCACTTAAGCCTACTAAAGATAGTACCATTGGAACTTGTCTTCTTATGTGCCTTGGTGTTGCTCTTACAATGTACATAGCATAGGCTACGTTGTCATACACGGTTTTGTCTGGCAATAGTCTGAAGTCTTGGAATACGACTCCCATACTTCTTCTTAAAAATGGAATTCTACTTGGTTTTAAGTAAGTTGTGTCTTTTCCATTTATGATTAGGTTTCCTGAGGTTGGTTCTTCTTCTTTTAAGATTAGTTTAATTAATGTTGATTTTCCACTTCCTGAAGTTCCTACTAAAAAGGCAAATTCTCCTTTGTCAATTACAAAGTTTGCCTTTTTTACGGCTTTTGTTCCTGTATCATATATCTTACTTACGTTTCTAAATTCTATCATTTTTTAAGTTCTCCTTACCTTATAATTTAGGCATTATATCTTATTCTATCTAATCATATCAATAAAGTGTGTTTTTTGCAATACTTTTTCCACAAAAAAATGATAGAAAATTCTGGCTTTTTACATTTTCTATCATTTTTCTTGCGTTTTCTCAATTTCTAAGAATTACACAAATTTCACAATTCTATTTTTCGAACTTTTCTACAATTGCTTTGTAGTGTAGTCCAAAATGCTCCATTAGTTCCTCTGCTTTTCCTGATTTTCCAAAAATATCTTTCATACCCATTCTTTCTAATCTTGTTGGATATTCTTCTGTTAATACCTCACTAATGGCAGAGCCTAGACCACCAATCACACTATGGTCTTCGATGGAAATTAATCTTTTAGTCTCTTTGGCACATTTAATAATCATTTCCTTGTCAATTGGTTTAATGGTATGCACATCTACTACTCTGATATCAATTCCTTTTTTCTTTAATTCTTCTTGGGCTTTTATGCTTTCTGAAACCATTACACCTGTTGCAAAAACCGTTCCATCTGTTCCCTCTCCTATTGGAACAGCTTTTCCTATTTCAAATTTTTGGTTTTCGTCATAAATTACTGGTGTAGCAAGTCTTGCTAGTCTTACATAAGTAGGCCCTTTTCTTTTACTAATCTCCTCAATTACCCATCTTGCTTGTGTATCATCTGATGGTGAAATTACAGTCATATTAGGCAAGCTTCTCATTAAGGAAATATCCTCTAACATTTGATGGGTTGCTCCGTCCTCTCCTACCGTAATTCCTGCATGTGTTGCACAAATTTTTACATTTAAATTAGGATAACAAATACTATTTCTAATTTGGTCATAACCTCTTCCCGCTGCAAACATAGCAAACGTACTTGCATATGGTATTTTTTCACAAGTAGCAAGACCTGCTGCTGTTCCTAACATATTGGCTTCTGCAATTCCCATATCAAAAAATCTATCTGGATACTCTTTGGCAAATAAATCCGTTTTCGTTGCCCCTGCTAGATCTGCATCTAGCACAACAATATTTTCGTTTTCTTTTCCTAATTTTACTAAAGTTTCTCCATAACTTTGGCGTGTTGCTATTTTTTTATCTTCCATTTTTATTCTTCCTTTCTAAAATGTCCCCACTGGTTCCGGGTTTGTTTGGGACACTGGTTTTGTCCCCACTGGTTCCGGGTTTATTTGGGACATTTAATCTCTGCTAAAGCTTGCTCATATTGTTCTTGGTTTGGTGCTTTTCCATGCCAACTGGCTTGGTTTTCCATGAATTTTACGCCTTTTCCTTTGATGGTTTTGGCAATTACGCAGGTTGGCTTTCCTTTTATGTTTTTGGCTACTTCAAATGCTTTTATGATTTCTTCTATATCGTGTCCATCTATATTGATTACTTCAAATCCAAAGCTTCTAAATTTTTCGTCAATTGGATATGAACTCATGACTTCTTCTATGGTTCCATCAATTTGCAAATTGTTGTTGTCTACTACTACACATAAATTGTCTAGTTTGTATTTGTTGGCTGCCATGGCTGCTTCCCAAATTTGCCCTTCTTCAATTTCTCCATCTCCTAAGATAGCATAAACTCTATAATCTTGTTGATTCATTTTTCCCGCAATTGCCATGCCATTGGCACAGGATAGTCCTTGTCCTAAAGAACCTGTTGTCATGTCAACTCCTGGTACTTTGTTTTTGTCTGGATGTCCTTGTAGGTAACTGTTAATGTTTCTAAATGTTTTTAGGTCTTTTACTTCGAAATATCCTCGTTCTGCTAAACAGCTGTATAATGCTGGTGAGCAATGCCCTTTGGATAGTACTAGTCTATCTCTATTTTTTGAGACGGGATTTTTGGGGTCAATGTTCATTTCTTTAAAGTATAATACGGTTAAGATATCTGCTATTGATAATGATCCTCCTGGGTGTCCTGATTTTGCTTGATATACTTCTTCTATTATGTTTTGCCTTATTTTGCTTGCTTTTTGTTTTAGTTCTTGTATTCCTAATTGTTCCAAAATTTTTCAACACCTTTCTTTTTTATTTTATGGTTTTATTCTATCTGTTTGTTGGTATTATTGTCAAGATTATTTGGGAATATTTAAAAAGATATTAAGTTTTGACGGAACTGCTCTTGTAAAAGCGGTCCTTCTTTTTACTTAATATCTTTTTATGTTTTATAGTTTTTCAATTTCTTCTTTTGTTAATTCTGTAATTTCCATTATTTCTTCTATTTCCATACCTTTATGTAGAAGTTTTTTGCCATTTCTAATTTCTCCTCTCTTCCTGCCAATAGCCATACCCATTGCTCTAACTTACTTTTGGCTCTTGGATTTTTCTTAACAAATTTTATTATAATTGTTTTTTGCTTTTTGAATTTTCTTTGATTTTAAAATTTTTAATTTTAGAAATCGGATTGATTCATTTTTAAATTAATTTACTTTTTTACAAAGTTGTTAGTTTGTAATTTTCAAATTTTTTCTTTTACGAATGAATAGAATTTGTCTTGCATAATATGATATACTATAACAAATAATTATAAAGAAGGGAATGATATTATGATAAACAAATATATTGAAGAGCACAAAAACGAAATGATAACTAAAGTACAAGAATTAATACAAATTCCAAGTGTTATTACCCATTCTAGCAATCCGCTTTATCCTTTTGGCGAGCCTATTAATCATGCTTTAGAATACATGTTAAACTTAGGTAAAAGCTTAGGCTTTCGAACCAAAAATATAGATGGTTATTGTGGCTATATCGAATTTGGAGAAGGAGAAGAACTAATTGGAATCATTGGACATTTAGATGTTGTTCCTGAAGGTAACAATTGGACATATCCTCCTTTTGGTGGAACCATTGCCAACAATAAAATTTACGGTCGAGGTGCCATTGATGATAAAGGTCCTGTTATTAGTTCTTTATATGCTATGAAAGCTATCATGGAAACTTGTCGGGATTCACAATAAGCGTGTTCGTTTAATTTTAGGCTTAAATGAAGAAAATGACTGGAAATGTATTAATTATTATAAAAAACAGGAAGAATCACCATCCATTGCTTTTAGTCCCGATGCTGATTTTCCTTGTATTTACGCAGAAAAATCTATCTTGACTAGCTACTTAAAAATGGATTACGCTAAACATTTAAACGAATCTCTTGTCATAAAAGATATTGATACTTATGGCAATGCTATTAATGTTGTTCCTAAAACTTGTCATGTTACTTTAAAAGTTGACCCTAAAAAAGTAGAAATGAACGATTTGGTTCAAAAACTAAAAACTATTATAGAGGAAACCCATTTTGAAATTGATATTTATAAAATAGATGCACAAGAAATCAAACTAACTTCTTATGGTACACCAAGTCATGCTGCTCATCCAGAATTAGGTGTTAATGCTATTTCACGTCTAATTATTGTATTATCAAAATTGTTGAAAGCTTATGAAATAAACATAGAATTGCTAGACTTTTTTGAAAAACACATAAACATCCAATATCATGGCGAAAATTTAGGTATTTCTTTTGAAGACGAGTCACGGAAAATTAACTTTAAATGTTGGCGATTTTTATTTAAAAAATAATAGTTTACAAATTGGCTTAAACCTTAGAATTCCTATCACAATCAATATGATTGATATCAGTACTAGCTTTACAAAAGCTCTTACTTCTTATCCAAATATTGACTTTGAAACCATTTCCTATAAACCTAGCTTATACCTTCCAAAGGAAAATAAACTGGTAAAAACGCTTTGTGATATTTATAATAAAGAAACTCATTCTAATTCAGAACCAATTGCCATTGGTGGTGCTACTTATGCTCGTGCTTTTGACAATTGCATCTCGTTTGGAGCAAACTTTCCAGGTGATAAGGATATGTGCCATCAAACCGACGAGTTTATTGACATTGATAAACTTATGCTTTCTTGTAAGATTTATGCGAAAGCAATTTTGGCTTTAACTGATTTTGGATGATTTTGGGGACGGAGGAAAAAATCATGGTTGAAACATTGTTCAATCATGATTTTTCCCCCCGTCCCCAAAATCATCCAAAATCAGCTTTTTCAAACAAAAAAAGCCCCGCCTTAGCCGTCAGCTGCCATGAATTTTTAAGGACCTGTTCCCAAAAACAGGTGGGTGCCTACCTAAATACTCCTGGGCTTCTCACTTCTATTATGTTGGTGAGCTTGCACGCCATATCTAGAGATTAGCCCCTCTTTATCTGTGTTGGTTCTAAAAATTCTGCCTATACGCACTATGCAGGGAAAAATTTATTTTTCTTATTTGATTATTCTAATTTTATCATATTTGATTTTGTTTTTCAAGTAAAAATTAAATGAATTTTTTTCTAATTTTTTCCATTTTTTTAATTTTACATCACATATAATAAAATACACATAAATTGTAAAAAGCTACCTAGCAAAATAAATAAGTGAAATACGGAATGGAAATATTTGTGTTTCTTTCCTACGCCATAAATAACAGCACCTATTGTGTAGGCAATTCCGCCTGCTACTAATAAAATAAAGCCTTGTAGGGTTAATAAGTCTGGTAGCATAGCACCTTTTACAAGGATACACCACCCCATTAATAGATAGCATATCATGGAAAATTTTTTGAATTTTTTGATGTCAATTGAGTTTAATACAATTCCTAAAATTGCTAAAAACCATATAACACCAAAAATAAGCCATCCCATAAAGCTATCTACACTCCTAATGGCACATAAGGCAAATGGTGTGTAAGAGCCTGCTATTAGTAAAAAAATAGAGCAATGGTCTAATATTTGAAATACTTTTTTGGAGGTAAATTTAGGGCTTAACCCATGATAAATACTAGACATCGTATATAATAATATCATGGTTACACCATAAATTGCCCCACTAATTACCCCATACACATTTTTATGAATGGCTGCAAATACTACACATAAAACAGTTGCTACAATTCCTAAGGCTGCTCCTACTATATGGGAAGTCATGTTAAAGATTTCTTCTCCTTTGGTATAGCTTGGTAGTATTCTATCTTTTAATTTTGTTCTTTTCATTTTTATTCCTACCTTATTAACAAATTTTATCTCCATTTTCTACTTGTAAAGTGGGTCTTAGTAATACAATCCCTTGTTTCGAATCGCTTCCTAAAACTAGTACCTCGCTTTTTACGTCTGCAATTTGTCTTGGTGGGAAATTAACGACTGCTACAATTTGTTTTCCTATTAATTCCTCTTTTTCATAGCATTTTGTAATTTGTGCTGATGATGTTTTGATGCCAAGTTCTTCTCCAAAGTCTATTTTTAATTTGTAGGCTAGCTTTTTTGCTTTTTTATTGATGGACACTTCTAGTATAGTTCCCACTCTTATTTCTATTTTTTCAAAGTCTTCTATGGTTGCCATTTTTTCCTCCTATGTTTTCTTTTTATCATATCATAGGTTGGAAATTTTTTCAAGGATTTTATGGTATTTTTTGAAATCCCTTTAGCTGTGAAAACGTAATCGAACTACAGATAAACTATACCTTTAGGTCCAGGTTCAAAAAGCATCACTTTTGATTGATTTGCCATTTTAGAATTGGATAACCATTTGGGTCTTTTGGGTCTTCTTGCCATTTTTCAATTCCTAGCTTTTGAGCTGTTGTAAGACCTGTGTAATTATTGTTTTGAACCCCTCCTGAATTTACTTGCCCTGTTATTTCTCCTGCAAAAGTTTTTCTGGTCGAATTATATGTTATTTTTCCAATACTATAACAATTTTCTACTTTTCCCTTTTCGTGTATATAAGAAGTAATACCACCAACATATACCCAAGGTCCATTTGTTGTTACTTCTCCTCTATTGTAACAGTTTGAAACTCTCCCCCCACCATGAGAACAAGCAATTCCTCCTGCAATTGCTGCATCATCTTCTTTATATTCTACTTCTGCTTTTATAGTTGCTTTATTATAACAACAATCTATTATTCCATTTGAAATTCCTGAAATCCCACCTGTTCTAGCATATTCTAACAACCCATTCTTGCATTTTGCTTTTTTTGATATAATTTCTCCGCTTTCTATTCCACAATTATATATTTTTCCTGAAGTATGCCCTACTACTGCTCCACTCTCAGATCCATCACCAGGATTATTACAGATATTATAATCATTATAAACATATACATTTTTCATAATTAAATTCTGTATGGTTGCTGTAGCTGGTATTATTGAAAATAGTCCTTGATACCTTTGCCTATTACTTTTTATATATAAATTGTCAATCGTGTGATAATTTCCTTCAAATGTTCCTCGAAAGTAATATTTTCTCTCCATTTCACCAATTGCTATCCATTGATTAGCTTCTGAACCTTGCAAATCAATATTATCCATTAATCGTACTGTTCTTCCTTGAAAAGTTCTTCCACTGTTTACTTTATCGCGAAAACTTTCCATGTCCGCTTTATTCCATATATCCATATCCTCTGTAATATCATTTACTGTCACTGTTGCTATATTGAATTTTTCTTCTTTATCTTTTACTAAAATCGTATATTTTCCATTTTCCTCAACCGTTTCTTCGATTACATATTTCCCTTCTTGTTTTGATGGAATTGCAATTTCTTTTCCATTTAAAGTTATCATTGCTATGTCTTTTTCATAACTTATTTCTATTTTTATTTTTGCTGCTGTATAATCTTCATTTATCGTCGGAGTTTTTACGTCTATTATGATTTGTTTTTCTATTTCTCCTCTTCCTAAACTATTCTTTATTTTTGGCACTGTTCTATCGATTTCGAATTTCCAACCATCTACGTATACAATGTCTGTATTTTCTATTACTACCATTTCTTGCTGTTCTAAATGATTATTTATATAATCATTCTCATTATAACCTTTGTTAGTATGTTTATCGATTGCTAGTGCTTCTAATTCTAATTTTTCTTTAGCATTTTTTTCTTCTGTTGTTTCTTTTGCTACATCTGCTTTTCCGTAATATTCCATTTTCTCCTGTTAGTGTCGCAATTGTTACCCCTGCTAAGATTAGTAAGATAATGATTGTGATTATTAGTGCAATTAGGGTTATTCCTTTATTCTTAGACATTTTCTTTTCTTCGTCTTCCTTTGTTTTTAATAAAATTTTATCAAATACTCCTGATTTATGTCTATATGTTTTTATATAAAAATATCACTAAGGAACAAGTACTGGTCGAAAAGTAACGCCCCATGATATAGCCTCACCTGTATAAACAGAAAAAGAAAACATCTCCGATTTTTCTCCCATATATTTATCTCCTCCTCTTATACCAAACGGAAGCTTTGAAACGAAAAAATGAGAATGTGACAAAAACCACGAATTTGTTGAAGTATTATAGGAATTTGATATTTCGTACACAGCATCTCCTTTATATTGTTTAGCAGTATTATAAGCTGAACTTTGATTTCCATTTCCTTTGTATACCATTTTATAAGCTGTACTCTTTGCTCTTTCCTCTACATTTGCACCATATAAATCTCCACTTGCTGTTCCTCCATAAGTAGCTAAATCTGTAGCACCGCTATCTACATAAGATGCCACAGATTCCCATGTGCCACCATTCATATCATATACGCCTGTCCCGATTATGAGTTGTACTTTGTGTTTTATTTGCTTTGTAGATTGTTTCTTTGTCATTACTTCCACCTGTATAATGACTGCTACTTACATTTTGTTCTATTTCTTGTTTATCAGTTCCATATTTACTATATGCCAAATAAACAACTGCTCCCCATTCACTGTTTTTTGCCATATGGCTTCGTAAGTCCACCGTTTCTCCAAATTTGCTTGCTTTTGCTAGCTTGTATTGTTCATTTATTGTCATGTCTACTAAACTTGAAACTCCTGGTTTTACGCTTAAGTTAGTATTAGTTCCCGTTGCTTCAAATTTTCCAACCCACAAGCCTTCGATTTCTCCAAATCCTCCTCCGTTAGTTGCATTTGCTGTAAAGGCTGGATGAACTAGCCATTGGTCTTGTGTATTATTGGTATAAGTTACTTGACTTGGTTCTGTTACTAATTCTCCTGTTTCCCCATTCAAAAAATTGTTATTCGTGTCTAAAAATGCAACTTCTATTGTTCCTGCAATATTTGTATGATACCCTTCCGTTATTTTATAGGCATATCGTGGGAGCCATACCCACATACTTCCATCCTTGGTTACAGCATTTGCCCATTTATTCCCCTCTTGTTCTTGCCCTATATATTTGATTGGTGTCATTTCTCCTACTAATTTAGGAGCATTTATCTTACCATTTCCATAATGGTACCACTGTTTGTCGGTTTTTCTCGTTATTTCCCATTGTTCTGGAATTTCTTCTACTTTAGAAGAAACTGTACTATTACTTTCATAAAGTTCTTCTATTCTTTTGTTTTTTATATCAATTACTGCTTCATAATTTTTGTATTTTACCGTTATTGTGTTTTCGTCCTCATCTAGAATTTCTCCACTCATATTTTCTATCTCTTTTTTAAAATCACTTAGCTTCAAGTTTCTATTTTCATCTAAATTTCCCATAATTGCTAAGTTTATTACTTCTTTTGCTTCTTCTTTTTCTGTTTTTTGTTTTGCATTATCTGCTTTTCCGTAATATTCCATTTTCTCCTGTTAAGGTCGCAATTGTTACTCCTGCTAGTATCAATAATATAATAATTGTGATTACTAAAGCAATTAATGTAATACCAGTATTTTTATTTCTTTTTACAATCCCCTTCATATCAAATTTCTCCTTCTTTCTTTAGTATTCTTACTTGTTCAATATTATGCGTTTTGTTTTACGACACTTTTGCCGTTTGTATGCTAAATTTTATATGCTTTTAGCTACAATGTCAACCTTGAATTACAAAAAAGTGTTATTAATGTGATAATGTCACCACATAAAATATTAAATATTTATGGGTGACATTTCAAAAATTAAAATTATTCTTTTATTTCTTGTGCTAATTTTTCAATTGCCTTGGTTTCAATCCTTGACACATAAGAACGTGAAATCCCCATCATACCAGCAATTTCATTTTGTGTTTTTGGCTTATTGCCACCGAAGTCCAAATCGTAATTCCAAAATGGTTCTTTCTCTATCTTTTAGTAACTCCTTCATTTTTTGACAAAGTAGCTTGATTTTCATTTTGATGTCTACTTCGTCTTCTATGTTTCTTTCATTATTTTCTAAGACTTCTTGCAACGTTACAACATTGTCGTCTTTATCTTTTCCAATTGGTTCATTTAAATAAACCTCTGCGCCGTAATTTTTTTATGCTTCTTAGGTGCATCAAAATTTCGTTTTCGATACAGCGTGAAATATACGTAGATAGCTTATTTCCTTTTTCTACTTTAAAACTATTGATGCCTTTAATTAGCCCAACGGTTCCAATGGATATCAAATCATCTTGGTCTACTTTTGCTGTGCTGTATTTTTTGGCTACATGGGCAACCAGTCTTAAGTTTCTTTCTATTAAAATGTTTCTTGCCTCCTCGTCTCCTTTTGCCATTTGCTCTAAACAGTTTCTTTCTTCTTCTGCTGTTAGTGGCTCAGGAAATAGGTTTCCTCCTTGAATATATCCGAACTACAAATACGGCTGATTTTAAGAATCCTAAAAATCCTAGTATTCCTGTCATACAAAGCGATAGCAATATAAATGCACCTCCATTTTTTACTTCCATAACTTAATTGTATGTTTGTAAAAATGAAAAGTGCATGACCTTTTTAAATTCCCATGATATTATATCCATTGTCAGCGTAAATCACTTGCCCTGTAACGCAATCAGCCATTGTACTAAGTAAAAATGTTGCCACATTTCCTACTTGCGTAGTAGTAACATTTTTATGCAATGGTGCTTTTTCTTCTATTACAGTTAAAACACTTCCAAAATCCTTAATTCCTTTTGCTGATAAGGTTTTAATTGGACCTGCAGATACTGCATTGACACGAATTCCTTCTCTTCCTAAATTCTCTGCCAAATATCTAACACTTGCCTCTAACGCTGCTTTTGCAACTCCCATCACATTATAATTATCAATTACTTTAGTAGAGCCATGATAGGTTAAAGTAACTAAGCTTGCATTTTCGTTTAACATGTCTAATTCTTTTGCCATTCTTGCCACTAGCACAAAAGAATAACTACTAACATCACAAGCATGCGAAAAACCTTCTTTGCTCGTAAAAATGAAATCATTGTGTAATTCTTCTGGATTAGCATGGGCAATAGCGTGTACAATTCCATCTACTTTCCCATTTTCTTGTTTTATTTTGGTAAAAGCTTCTTTTACCACTTCATCCTCTGATGCCCCATTTAAAACATAGGCTTTGCTTCCTTTGAATTCTGCTACTAGTTCTTCTATTTTGTCTTTGTTTTCTTCTCCCATATAAGTAAAAATTAGTTTTGCTCCTTTTTCATAGGCTGCTTTTGCAATACCAAATGCAATACTCCACTTATTTCTAATTCCCATAATTAAGATTTTCTTTCCTTCTAAAATCATTTTTCATTCCTCCTTATTTTAGTAATTTTTCTTTATTGAAAAATTTTATAAAACTTGATATTCTCCCATATTTCTAAACTTTTGATACCTGTTTTCCACAATTTCCTCTTCTGTCATGTCTTTCATTTGCTCTATTGTACTTTGGATTTCCTTTTTTAAGCTTTTTGAGACTTTTAAAAAGCTTTCCTTCTCGTCACCTTTTGGCTCTTTTATAATTTTATCAATCACTTTTAGTTCATATAAATCTTTGGCTGTTAATTTCATTTTTTCAGCTGCTTCTTTTGTCCTTGATGCATCCTTCCATAAAATACTTGCATATCCTTCTGGTGATAAAATCGAATAAATAGCATTTTCTAACATTAGCACTTTATTTCCAACGCCTAAAGCTAAAGCACCTCCGCTTGATCCTTCTCCAATTACAATCGCAATTACGGGTACTCTTAGCTTTGCCAAATTTAACATCGAGCTTGCAATCGCTTCTCCTTGTCCTCTTTCTTCTGCCCCAATTCCCGGATAAGCTCCTTTTGTATCAATAAAAGTAATCACTGGTCTTTTAAATCTTTCAGCTTGCCCGCATAAAACGCATTGCTTTTCGATAAGCCTCTGGATTTGGCATCCCAAAGTTTCTTTCTATATTTTCTTTTGTCGTTCTTCCTTTTTGCTCTGCAATGATTGTATAATTTTGTTTTCCTATTTTTGCTAAACCACATACTATTGATTTATCATCCTTAAAGCTTCTGTCTCCATGTAACTCTATAAAATCGTCAAAAATTTCTTCTATATAATCAATTGCCGTCTTTCTTTTTGGATTTCTTGCTATTTCAACTTTTTCCCATGCTGTTAATTCCTTCACTTTTCTACTCCTTTCTGCTATGTCCAGGTAGGAAACGTCCCCAATCGGACACTCTTATCTCTATTTATGATACTGAATTAATTTATGTAAGGTATCTTTTAATTCTTTTCTTTCCACAATTTTATCAATAAAACCATGCTCTAGTAAAAATTCTGCTGTTTGAAAGCCTTCTGGTAATTTTTCTCCAATGGTTTGCTCAATTACCCTTTGCCCGGCAAATCCTATCATAGCCCCTGGCTCTGCTAGGACAATGTCAGCAATGCTAGCAAAAGAGGCGGTAACTCCTCCATAGGTAGGATCTGTTAAGACAGATATATAGAGTAGACCTGCTTCATTTAATTTGGAAATGGCTGCTGTTGTTTTTGCCATCTGCATTAAAGAGATAATTCCTTCTTGCATTCTGGCACCTCCAGATACACAAAATATGATAAGTGGTAGTTTCTTTTCGATTGCTTTTTCTATGGCATAAGTTATTTTTTCGCCAACTACTATTCCCATGCTTCCCATTAAAAAGCCACTATCCATTACACAAATGACTACTTTTTCTCCGGTTTATTTCACCTGTTCCACAGCTTACTGCTTCTTGAATTCCTGTTTTTTCTCTTAACCCTTTTATTTTTTTGGGATAATCCTCTAGTCCTAAAGGATTGGTAGTATCAATTTCTAAATCAAACTTTTGGTAAGTGCCTTGGTCTATTATGCTTTCTAGTCTTTTGTTGATATGCATTCTAAAGTAAGCACCACAGTTTGGACAAATACTATGATTTGCTCTTACGGTTTCTTTGTATAATATTTCTTTACATTTATCACATTTTAACCATTTACCAACTTGAATGTCTACTTGATTTTCTTGTCTTTTGGCAGTTGGCTCTCTTTTTTTTATTTTATCTACTATCATGATTTTTTCCTCCGTCCCCAAACATCGCTTATTTCAAGATTTCTTTTTCGATAAATGAGGTGTCAAAGTTTCCTCGAATAAAGTTTGGATTTTTGATAATTTTAAGTAAAAAGTCTACGTTGCTGTCTACCCCTTCTATTACGGTTTCTTCTAAGGCTCTTTTCATTTTGCTGATGGCTTCGTTTCTGGTTTCTCCATGTGTTATTATTTTGGCTATCATAGAGTCATAAGATGGCGGAATGGTATAGCCTTCATAGATGGCTGTGTCAATTCTTACACCATTTCCTCCTGGTAGGTTTAGCCCTGTTATGGTTCCTGGGCATGGCATGAAGTTTTTGCTTGGGTTTTCTGCATTGATTCTACATTCTATGCTATGTCCTCTAAATTCAATATTTTTTTGTTTTAGTTTTAGTGTTTCTCCTGCTGCAATTTTGATTTGTGCTTTTACGATGTCAATTCCTGTTCTTTCTTCTGTGATGGGATGCTCTACTTGTATTCTTGTGTTCATTTCCATGAAGTAAAAGTTTTTATCGCTGTCTACTAAAAATTCAATTGTCCCACAACTATAATATCCTGCTATTTTAGCCGCTTTTACTGCTGCTTCTCCCATTTTGTTTCTTAGTTTTTCGTCGATTGCAGTTGATGGGGTTTCTTCGATTATTTTTTGATTTTTACGTTGAATGGAACAGTCTCTTTCTCCTAAGTGAATGACGTTTCCGTGCTCGTCTGCCAAGATTTGTATTTCCACATGTCTTGGGTTTTTTATGAATTTTTCTAGGTAGATTTCGTCGTCATTAAAGGATATTTTTGCTTCTTGTTTTACTAGGTTGTAACTTGCTTCTAGTTCTTCTTCTTTGTTTACAATACGAATTCCTTTTCCACCGCCTCCAGCTGCTGCTTTTAGCATGACAGGATATCCTATTTTATTAGCAATTTTAAGAGCATCCTTTAGCCCTCTTACACTTCCTTCTGACCCTGGTATTACTGGCACTCCCGCTTCTTTCATTAGTTCTTTGGCATTGGATTTGTTTCCTAACATTTCAATTACTTTTGGTGATGGTCCAATAAATTTGATGTTAGATTCTTCACATATTTTAGCAAATTGACTGTTTTCTGATAAAAATCCAAAACCTGGATGGATGCTGTCTGCTCCTGTTATGTTGGCTGCTTCTATAATATTTTTAAAGTTTAAGTAGCTTTTTCCGGCTATTTGCAGGTCCGAATGCAGATGGCTTCGTCTGCTAGACGAGTGTGCATGGCATCTTTATCCATTGTAGAATAGACTGCTACTGTTTTTAGGTTCATTTCTTTACAGGCTCTTATGATTCTTACTGCTATTTCTCCACGGTTTGCTATTAATATTTTGTTCATGCTTTCGTTTCCTTCCTTTCTTTTTGCTGTATAATTTTATACAACGGCAAAGGTTAGTTCTCCTTTTGCTGCTATTTTTCCGTCTACCGTTGCTAAAGCCTCTCCTACTCCTATTGGTCCTTTTTGTTTGATTATTTTTACTTCTAGTTTTAGAGTGTCTCCTGGTAGTACCATTTTTTTGAATTTCATTTTGTCAATTCCTCCAAATAGTGCGTTTTTTCCTTGATTTTCTTCTTTACTAAGAATCGCTATTGCTCCTGTTTGTGCCAAACTTTCTGTGATTAATACGCCTGGCATGATTGGGTTTCCTGGAAAATGTCCTTGGAAATACCATTCTTCTTTATTTACATATTTATACGCTATTGCTCCTTCTCCTGGTGTGTAGGTTTCTACTTCGTCTATCATTAAGAAGGGTTCTCTTTGTGGGATTATTTTTTTGATTTGTTCTTTGTTTAACATTTGTTTCACTTCTTTCTTTTTTGACTTTATGTTAAATATATGGTATAATTGTAGTAGCTTAATAAAAATTATTTTTATCAGGAGGTTTTATTATGAAAGCAAATTATGATCTGATTACAAGCAACAAAAAGGAACTGAAAAATCGGAAAACATTTATAATCGAGTGCATATATGTATGTGATTATTTAACGCTTTATGCACATGAGCACAAAAATGAGTTTCCCGAGAATGGGATTAGTCTCCCTTCTACTATATCAGATGAGGCTATCAAAGACATATTCCTCAAAATTTTTGGAAAACAAGTTTCCATTCATCATGATCCTGTGCTTAGCAAAAAAATCTGTGTCTTTATGGACTAACCTCCGGACCGGCAAGCTATATCGCCGGTCTTTTCTCTTTACATTCTAAAAAATTTCTTTTAACCTTCTATCCTATTTGTTCTTATATTAAACTTCTTCCCTTTATTTAATCACAAACAAAGGCATACCATACTCGACAGGCTGTTCGTCCTTAACCAAAATCTCTACAACCTCGCCATCAAACTCGCTTTCAATTTCATTCATTAGCTTCATAGCCTCAACAATACACAAAACATCGCCTTTTTTCACCTTTTGTCCTAATGTAACATAGTTATCACTATCAGGAGAAGGCTTAGCATAAAAAGTTCCTACCATAGGAGAAGTTACTACATTTCCCTCTAGTACTTTTTCTTCTTTTTCGTGTTTTGTTTCCTTCACTTCCACACTTTCCACTTTTAGAGCCTCTTTTGTGGAAACTGTTTCTACAACAACTTGTTTTTCTTCTTTTTTCATACTAATTTTAGTACCATCTGGAAAATCAATCGCAATCTCTGTCAATTTTGAATTTCCCATGTCTTCCATTAATTGTTTGATTTTATCATACTCCATCCTTTTCAATCCTTTCTTCGATGTTTAAAATAAAGCAATTTAATTTTCATACTTTTTTAAAATAATACTTGCATTATGACCGCCAAATCCTAAGGAATTTGACATAGCAACCTTAATTTCTTGGTTTCTTACCTCATTTGGTACAATATCTAAATCACATTCTTCGTCTTTTTCTTGGTAATTAATCGTTGGTGGTACTTTTTTATCTTGTATTGCTTTGGCACAAAAGATTGCCTCAACACCACCAGCAGCCCCTAATAAGTGACCAATATTTCCTTTGGTAGAACTTACCATGACGTTTTTACTTGCCTCTCCTAAAGCTGATTTAATTGCCATGGTTTCACAAGAATCGTTTAATTTTGTTGAAGTACCATGTGCATTGATATAGTCAATCTCTTCTGGTTTTAGGTTAGCATCTTGAATTGCTCTTTTCATTGCCCTTGCACCACCTTCTCCTTCTGGTGCAGGAGAAGTAATGTGATAAGCATCGGTGGTTGCTCCATAACCTACAACCTCGGCATAGATTTTAGCACCTCTTTTTAGAGCATGGTCTAACTCTTCTAAAACAAGCACGCCTGCACCTTCTCCCATAACAAATCCGCTTCTTTCTTTGTCAAATGGGATACTAGCTCTATTTTTATCAGTTACCGTTGCTAATGCCTTCATATTTTCGAATCCTGCAATTCCTACTTGACAAATAGCAGCCTCGGTCCCTCCTGTTAGGATGACATCCTCTGCACCATATTTGATGGTTTTATAGGCTTCTCCAATAGCATGAGTTGAAGAAGCACACGCTGTTACAATAGAGATAGATTCTCCTTTTAGACCTAGTTCGATTGCTACATTTCCTGCTGGCATATTGGCAATTGACATAGGAATAAACATAGGCGAAACTCTGTTATTTCCCTTAATGCAGTGAATGGCACATTGGTCTTGAATGGTATTAAATCCACCGATTCCTGTGCTAATAAATACTCCGAACTCTTTCAAAGTCTGTATTTTCTTTTGTGATACCGCTATCTTGAAAAGCTTCTTTGGCTGCAATGATAGCAAATTGTGAGCTTCGATCTAATCTTTTTGTTTGTTTTGCTTCAAAATAGTTACTTGGGTCATATTCTTTTACTTCTGCAGCTAGCTTTGTTTTGTAGCTAGTTGTATCAAATAATGTTATTTCGTCTATTCCACATTTTTTTTCTCCGAATGCCTTTCCATGTTTCTTCTATGTTTTTTCCAATAGGAGTGATTGCTCCCATTCCTGTGATTACTACTCTTTTTTCCATTTTAAATTCCTCTTTCTTGATTTTAATTTTATTGTTACATCAACATACCACCATCAACATGTAACACTTGACCTGTCATATAAGAACTATCATTGGATGCCAAGAACTTAACAACATTTGCCACATCATTAGACGTTCCCATACGTTTTAACGGAATATTTTTAGCAATTTCTTCTTTTACCTCTTCTTTTAAAACATCTGTCATGCTTGTTTCAATAAAACCGAGGTGCCACAGCATTTACCAAAATCCCTCTGGAAGCCACTTCTTTTGCCAAGCTTTTGGTAAATCCAATGATACCTGCCTTTGATGCCGCATAATTGGTTTGACCTGCATTTCCGTGAAACTCCTACAACAGACGAAATATTAATAATTCTACCAGTCCTTGCTTTTAACATATGGCTAATCACATTTTTAGTCATATTAAAAGTTCCCACTAAGTTTACATCAATTACCTTCTCGAAATCTTCTTTTTTCATTCTCATTAATAATATATCTTTTGTAATACCTGCATTATTCACCAACACATCAATTTGCCCAAACTTATCCATTACTTGCTTTGCTATTTGTTCACAATCTTCAAAACAAGAAATATCACCTTTTACCGTAAGACATGCTACCTTATTTTCCTCTATTTCCTTTTTAACTGTTTCTAGTTCTTCATTTTCTTTTCGATAATTTAACGCAATATCATATCCTTCTTTTGCTAAGACAATTGCAATTTCTCTTCCAATTCCTCTCGTTGCACCTGTAATTAAAGCTACTTTACTCATTATTTTTATTCTCCTTCCTTAGGGATTTCGGGACGTTCCTTAAATCCCTGTTTTGGGGATTGGGGGACAGTCCTTTATTCCATTGTTATTTTTAATTCAAGGACTGTCCCCTAGTCCCTAAATCCCTCTTCTAAACTTTCTACATTGTTAATACTTAATATTTTGATTTCTTTGTCAGTTCCTAATCGTTTCACAAATCCAGATAATGTCTTACCGTGGACCAATTTCAACAAATGTGTCTATTCCTAAGTCTAGCATTGTTTGTAAGCTTTTTGAAAAATGAACTGGGCTAATAATGTGTTTGGCTAAAATATCCTTGATATCGTCATTTTTTCCATAAACTTCACCGTTTAAGTTCTTTATCACTGGTATTTCAAATTCTCCAAAATTCACTTTTTCTAATTCTTCTTTTAATTTATCAGAAGCTTTTGCTAATTTTTTAGTATGGAATGGACCTGCTGTTTTTAATATTCTTACTTTTTTTGCCCCCATTTCTTTGGCGATAACTTCTGCTTGTTCTACTGCTTCTTTTTCTCCTGATATTACAATTTGACCTGTTGTATTAAAATTGGCTGGTACAACAAATCCATTTTGGACTTTTTTACATACTTCTTCTACTTGCGCATCTGTCATTCCTAAGATTGCTGCCATTAGCCATTCTCCTTCTGGTACTAATTCTCCGCATGTATTGTCCTCGTTTTTGAACTAATCTGACACCTTCTTCAAAGCTAATTTTCCCACTATGAATTAAAGCTGTATATTCTCCTAAGCTTAAACCGGCAAGCTACGTCTGCTTTTATTCCTTTTTGCTTTACCATTTCTAGAATGGCTAAACTCATAGTAAGAATAGCAAGTTGTGTGTTTTGGGTTTTGTTTAGTTCTTCTTCGTTTCCTTCAAAAGATATTTTGGCTATGTCAATTCCTGTTATTTGCTTTACTTTGTTATATATGTTTCTAACTTCTTCATATTTTTCGTATAAATCTTTTCCCATTCCTAAGCTTTGAGAGCCTTGCCCTGGAAATAAAAATCCTATTTTCATTTTTCTCTCCTTTTTTGATGTTTTATCTTATTATTTACTTCTACATCTTTTGTCTTAGTGATGTTTTTTGACCTAAGTTCCAAAAAACACAAAAAAACTTCTTCAAATAAATTGCAAAATTCTGTTATTACTTTGTTTCTATCTACTTCTATTCCAAATTCTTTTTTTATGGATGAGGCAATTTGACTGATTTCTTTATCAAAAATCTCTTGGTTGGTGTTGATACCGAATTCCTATAACAACGTATTTTACTATTTTTCCTTGTGTTTTTACTTCTGTTAATATGCCTCCTAGCTTTTTTCCTCGGTAGACTAGGTCGTTTGGTGATTTTATTTCAAGCGATATTCCATATAGTTTGTGAAAAATCTCTACTAGCACTTTGGCAATTTCTATGGTTATTCCTTCTAGTTTTTGTGCTTCGCAGTTTACTTCTAAAGCAAAAGAAAAGGCTATATTGTTTTTTTCGTCTGTTCTCCATGTTCTTCCATGGGTTCCTTTTCCTTTGGTTTGAATGTCTGCTGATAGTAAAGTTCCATTTTTTATGGTTTTGTTTTCTATTCTTCTCCAGATTTCTAATTGGCTAGAGTCTATTTCTTCATAAAAACTAAAGTCTTTTCCTAAAAATTTAGTGGTTAAGTTTTTTAGTTGCACCAATTTTCCTCTTTTCTTATTTTTTCTAAGTTGTTTTGCCTTTTTATTTTGTTTGTGGTTGTTTTGATTAATGGCTCTTGTGTTAATATCATTCCTTTAATGGATTTATAGTGTGGCATCGTTTTGTTTAGTTCTTTTATTTTTTCATTAATGGCTTCATAAATTGCTTCTTTTCCTTTTACTTTATAGGTGTTTTCTACAATTTCTTGGTTATATACTAATTTGGCGAATATTTTGATGTCATTTTTGTCATTTGACATTTGTTTTCCAAATACAAAAGACTCCTCTACTCCTTCAATTCGGTTAATTAAGTTTTCCATTTCTTCTGGGAAGATGTTTTTTCCGTTTTTTAGGACGATTACACTTTTCTTTCTTCCACAAATAAAAATATAACCTTCATCATCAATTTTAGCTAAATCTCCTGTATAAAACCAGCCATCTACTAATGCCTTTTTGGTTTCTACTCGATTTCCAAAATATTCTAACATGATGCTTGGTCCTTTTACAACTAATTCTCCAATTCCTTCTCGGTTTACATCTTCTAATTTTACTTCTACACTAGGAACGGCTTTTCCAATGGAACCAACTTTATGATACTTTTTCGTCCCTACTGCTACAACTGGTGATGTTTCTGTTAGTCCATAACCTTGTACTAAGTTTAGCCCTAATAAGCGATATTTTTCTTCAATCCCACTATCTAAGCTAGCTGCTCCACTAATTAATAGCTTGATATTTCCCCCTAGTATGTCATGTATTTCTTGAAATACTTCCTTTTTCTTTTCCATACTATCGTTTCGATATTGTTCTTCTTTTTCTAAAATCTCCTCTAGTTTGCCTTCTTTTTCTAGTTGTTTTCGAATAATTCTAAAAATCCCTTCATAGATGGCTGGTACAGAAGCCATGACACTAACTTTATATTCTCTCATGTTTTCTGGAATGTGTCTAATTCCTTCACCAAATACAGTTTTTGCTCCTTTATACAAGGAAAATAGAAAGCCTACTGTGCATTCAAAAACATGGTGTAATGGTAAAAAAGATAAGAACACGTCATTACTGTCCACATCTAAGACAGAAGCAATGTCCATTAAATTAGAACATAGGTTATGATGTGATAGGGCTACGATTTTTGATGCTGATGTAGTTCCTGATGTAAATAGCATGATGCTCATTTTTTGATTATCAATCTGTGCGTTAATAAATTCTTTATTTCCTTGTTGTATTAATTTTTTTCCTTTTTCAATTAATTCTTTTTCAGAATAGATTCCTTTTCTATGTTGTGTTAAGTCCATAGATATTAAGTGTTTTAGTTTTCCTATCCCCTCATTTTTAGCATTTTCCAAAATACTTTCGTATTTTTTAGTATAGAAAATCGCTTCTACTTCTGAACGCTCAATTAGGCTTTTTAACTCATTTTCTGGTAATGATTTGTCCAATGGAACTACTGTTCCTGTTCCACATACAATGGATAAGTAGGCTATTTCCCATTCGTATCGGTTTTCGCCAATGACGGCTATTCTTTTTCCTTTTAGCCCTATGTCAATTAAGGCTGTTCCTAAGGCATCTACCATTTGTCTTACTTCTTTATGGCTTATGTTTTGATATTTTCCTTTTTCTATTTTTATTTGATAGGCTATTTTTTCGCCATATTCTTTTCCTGATTTTTTTAACATTTCTTTTAAATCACTTATTTTTATGGTGTTTTGCGTTTTTTCGCTCATTGGTTTCTCCTCGTTTGTTTTTTATTTCTTTTCTATTTATATCATAACTTGGACAAAAAAACGACTGAACTGACCTCTCAGTTCAATCGTTTTTTGTTATATACATTTTTGAAGTTTTTGAATTTCTTCTTTGCTTAAACCTGTTATATCTTCTATGTCTTGTATGTTCATGTTTTTCTTTAGCATTTTTTGAGCAGTTTCTTGGATTGTTTTCATAATTCCTTCTTTTCTCCCTCTTCTTTCTCCTATTTTTCTTTGTCTTTCGCTTTCTTTTTGAAGTACTTCTATTACCATATCTTTTCCCTCTCTTTCTAAATTTTTTAATAACTTCTTAATTTCCTCTTCTGGTAGCTTTTCTTTCATGATAAAAGCAATAATACTTTTTAAGACCTTACGATTTTCTATATCTTTCTCTGTTTCTACCATTGTACTTAATACTTGCACAATATCTTCTTGTTTTTCTAATTTTTCAAGTAACAGCATTTTCGAAAAAAAGAAATTATCCTTTTCCAATTCTTCATTTTTATAATCATTGGCATCAATTATAATATATTCCCCAAAATTTAATAGTTTTACACCTTCTATTGTTTCTTGGCATTCCTTAATGTATTTTTCTACGTCCCATTTTTTACTGCCTGTATATATTACAATAGGAACTATTGTTGGTAATTTGTGATTGTTTTTTGTCATTCGCTTTCCTCTTGTTACTTCTCTTATAATTTCTAATTCATAACTTAAAATTCTTCTAGGCATGTCATAGTCAATTGTTCTTTGATGCTCAATTAGAAAAAAGATTTGCTTTTCTGTCATTTTATAGATAATGTCAGCTTCACTTTCTTGGAACATGTAATTGATATATTCTGTGCTGTATCTTTCAATATCTTCTTTTTGTAACCTTTTAGTTGGCTCTAGTACTCTGTTTAACAATTCTATTACTTGTTTTTTATCGCCTAATACGATTTTAAAAAGTTTGTCATGTGGTTTGTTTATTTTAGCATTTCCTAAATTGTAAGGTGTGCTTATGTCTTCTAGTACAAATGGTATTTGACTTAATCTTAATCTTTCTTTTTGCATTCTTTCTATGTATTTTGCTATATTTTTTTGATAATCAATTTTCTTCATATATCACTTCTCCTTTATTATAATTTATTTTTATAGATATGTCAATATTTATCTTGGTATAAAATGTGCGTGAAAGTTTTGTTTTTATCTTTTCTTTTGTTTTTGGCTATTTTGGCTTATTTTTTAGAATTAATTTTAGATTAAAATTCTTATCGAAATATTATCGAAATGTTTCTAATAAGTATCATTTTGATTCTATAATTGTTTTATTTTATCATGTTTTCTATAAAAGTCAATCTATTCTGGTAATAATTTACAAAAAATTTACAAAACGGACAAAAACACAGTAATTATGAAATTACTGTGTTTTTTGATTTGTTATATTATTGCTCTTTTCCTAATGGATAGTTTATCATTTGTTTTCTACTTGCCATTTTAGTAATGGATAGCCATTGTTAGTAACATGCTTACTATATTATATATTTTATTTTTTAGCAATACTTTTGTATGACTTTTGCACTTCTTTTGTGTAACAATATACATAAATTCTTAATTAAAGATTAAAAGAATATTTGCTTTTCTATATCATCTACTTTTCTTCTAATTTTATTTTTAAACAATATATTCTATTTTATTATTGGGAAAATATTTATGCATTTGCTGGCGTAAAAAAACTTCTGCCTCTTTTCTGATATCATTTTTATACCAATACTTACCTCTTCCTCTACCAGTCATTGTATCTTTATTATATAAAGATACACTATTGGGAAAAGCCTCCTCATTTATTTTGGTATGAACATAACTATAAGTCATAAAAATAATCTCAAAAAACACATCTTTTTTTACTTTTTCGTTTAACTCCTGTGATAACTTCTGGATTAGTTCAGTATATAATTCTTTCCAATTTTCTACCAAAATGACAGGAGCAATTAAAATTCCAATAGGATAGCCCGCTTCTTTTAATTGATTAATGGCTTCTATTCTTCCTTTTAGCCTTGAGGTTCCAAATTCTACTTTATGAATAATTTCTTCTGGATTAACACTCATTCTTACAATTATTTTCCCCTGATGGTCTAAAGGCAATATAGGCTCTACCATATCAAATTTTGTTGGAAATGTTAATTTTCCTTGATGTGTGTTTTTAAAATTTTCAATTGTCCAAACTAAATTATTCGTAATACTGTTTTCTAAAATTAAATCACTGTTACTTCCAATTTCAAAGGTAAGTTCTCTTTCTTCTTTGTTAAGCGTTTTTATGATTTTTTCTAACATCTGCTCTCGATTTACAAATAGCCTTAAATAAGCACATTTGTTATAATTACAAACTAGGTAGCAGTACATGCAAGAAGCTGTACAACCTGACGAAGTATAGGGTACTAAATAGTCTGATATTTTATGATTTTCTACAAATTTATGTGTTTTTCGAACACCTATTATTAGATTTCTTTTCATATTCACAAATTCTTGATTCGATTTTTTTCTCATTTCTTCAATATTATTATGATTTGCGATTTCTATTTTTGGCACTTCTTTGTATTTTTCCATTAGTTCTCTTCCTAATGGATAATTTATAATCTCCTTTTCAAAATAAATAGCTTTTGGCTTTAACATTTCCTACCTCCTTGATAGTTTTATTCTAACCAAAAGCTATTTTTGCTATTCTTATTTTATACTATTTACGATTTTCTCCATCGTTTTTTCTTGATAGTCATTTTCAAAAACATAATCAAATTTCAAATTACTATAATCTAGGCTTTCTCCATCTCTTTTCATAAAATATTCTTCGCTAATGTTGTCCCTTTCCATGACTTTATTTTTTCTTATCTCGTCATTTGCTTTCATTAATATTTTAACATCACATTTATCCCAATACTTACTATCAACGGGAAGTAATGCCCATTCTAAAATGATGGTATCTGGTTCTTTTTCTAAGATACCATCTAGGATTTTTTGCATATAGTCCCATGTGATGTTTGTAAGTAAGTCCATGTTTTCCTTGCTTGCAAATACTATTTTTCCTAATTTTTTTCTGTCTGTTTTTCCTTTTTCGTCCAAGATTTCATTTCCAAAGACTTGGCATAATTTTTTGGTGATGTTTTTGTCACTTGTTGCTTGATGCCCTATTTTATCTATATTAATTCCTTCACATTTTAATTTTTTAACTAGTTTTTCTGTTAAGGTGGATTTTCCGACTTCCTGATTTTCCGGTTATGCCTATTATTTTCACGTTTTTCTCCTTTTCCTATTTTTCATAGGTTACATAGTCAAAATCTAATGAATTTTTCTCGTCCTTTGGACCTTTTTGTCTTGCTGTTTCTTTCCAGATTTCTGGATTTATTTTTGGAAAGAAACTGTCTCCTTCAAATTCTTGGTCAATTTCTGTCACATACATTTTGGTTACATGTGGCATTAATAGGTTGTAAATCATAGCGCCACCAATGACAAAGTTTTCTTCTTTATTTTCGATGTATTCTTGTATTTCTAACATGGAGTGAACCACTCTTACGTTTTCGTCGTTTACTTTAAAGTCAGGATTTTGACTAAATACAATGTGTTTTCTGTTTGGTAATACTCTTCCTAGTGATTGGAAGGTTTTTCTTCCCATTATGATGGTGTGCCCCGTTGTTAGTTCTTTAAAGTGTTTTAGGTCTGCTGGCAAGTTCCAGATTAGTTTGTTTTCTTTTCCTATTATATTGTTTTTTGCTTTTGCTACGATAATACTTAACATGATTTATTTCTCCTTTTCTTATTCTGCTACTGGTATTTTTCCTAATTTAATGGTTTTGTTGTATTCATATCCTTCTACTTCAAAGTCTTCTACTTTGAATTCATAGAAGTTTTTGGTAGGGTTGTTTATGATTAGTTTAGGGTGTGCATCCATACTTTCTGCTTCGATTAATTTTTTTACAAGTGGGATGTGTCTATCATAAATATGACAGTCTCCTATGTTGTGTGTTAGAGTTCCTACTTCTAAGCCTGCTACTTGGGCAAACATGTATTGCAAAGCTGCATATTGCATTACGTTCCATCCATTTGCTGCTAACATATCTTGTGAGCGTTGATTTAAAATTAAGTGTAGCTTCCCTTGTTTTACTAGCCATTGCGTGCTAAATAGGCATGGCTCTAATCCCATATCTTTTAATTCTTCATGGTTAAATAGGTTGGTTACAATTCTACGGCTAGATGGGTCATTTTTTAATAGGTATAATACATAATCTACTTGATCCATTTCTTGCATGCCATCTTTAGTCTTAAATTGATATTTTTTTCCCATTTGATAACCATAGGCTTTTCCAATGCTTCCTTCCTCGTCTGCCCATTGGTCCCAAATGTGTGAGTTTAAGTCTTTTACATTGTTTGATTTTTTTTGCCATATCCATAACACTTCGTCAATTGCTTTTTTTATGGTTCCACTATTGTTTCTTAGGGTAATCATTGGGAATTCTTTTGCTACGTCATATTTGTTTGATACTCCTACGATTGATACGTAGTTTGCTTCTTTGCCATCTTCCCATCTTGTTCTTACGTTTGTTCCTTCTGAGGATATTCCATTTTCTATTATTTCTTTGCAGGTTTCAATAAAGTGCTTGTCTGCTTGTGTCATTTTACTTCCTCCTATTTTTTGTTTTGCTTTTCAAAGTATAACATATAACTTTTCAAATTTCTACTTTTTTCTCTGTATTTTTACAATTTTATTCAATAAAGTTTCCTGCAAGGCTTGTGAAAAATTAATTCCTACTTTCTCAGCTCTTCTATTTAACCATTCTGGTATGCTTAAAGTCTTTTTTACAGATTTTTTGGCTCCATACTTTTCTGTATATTGATCAATGTCTAATAAAAGCAGGGTTTTAAATCCTTCTGCTTCTAGTGTTATTTGTTCAATTGTAGATGGCTTTGGAATGTCCTCCTCTTCTTCAATTGCTGTTAATACCCAACCTAATGCTGCATCTTGTGCCATTTCCATTGCTTCTTCTAATGTATCTGCTTGTGTTACACAGCCTAATAAATCTGGTATTTCTACGCTATATCCTCCATTTTCTTCATAATAAAAATTTGCTGGATAAACTAATTTCATATTTTACTCTCCTTTTCTTTTAACCCTGCTTGCTTTAATATCGAATTAACAATTCCTTTTTTTAATTCTTTACAATGTCTTGGTATCGTTATTTTTCCTTGCTTACTATTATGTTTATATTGATAATGTGATCCCACTGTTTTATATAAATACCAACCATCTTTATATAACATTTTTTCCATTTGTTTAAATGTCAATTTATCGCCTTCTTTCTTATTTTACTACGTGTTATACGTATTGTCAACATCTTTTCGCCACTTTTTTTGATTACATCTGATTTAACTAAGGAAAATAGGCACCTCGATTGAAGTGCGAATTTTTCCCCTTTTATTCGATTATAAAAAAATTCTTTTAGAAAATAATATAATTTAGATTTTAATATATTAAATTAATTTAACTTTAACTTTATTATACACCCAATTGGAAAAAATTTCAAGTAAATTCGACATCTTTTCATCGCAAAATTCGACAAATGTGAATTTTTTGGGGATGTGCAATTGGGGACGTTTCTTTTTTCACATTACACAA
>CAOKJE010000013.1 GCA_948468505.1 uncultured Clostridium sp.
CTCCTGATGTGTTTCCACCAGAAGTATTGCCTCCGCTTGTGTTATTTCCGCCTGACGTGTTGCCTCCACTTGTGTTGTTTCCTGTTGTATTTCCTCCTGTAGAATCTTGCTTAATATAGTCATCTAATTTTCCTTTAATTGGCTCTCCTATGTCATTTTCTATGTCTCCAGTTTCTTTGTCTACTTTTGTGACATGTTCTATTTTTTCGATTTCTTCTATTACTTGTTCTAAGGTAGGTTTTCGATGTTTTTGCTCAGCTTTTATGATGGCTATTTCTATTTGTTCTTCTAATGCTTGCATTTCTACTGCTTTTTTGGCTGAATTTGCCTCCTTTATAATTCCGTTGTCGCTTTTTAGGCTCGCTATGGTTATGCTTGCTAGTATTAATAATACGATGATAGTAACTACTAAGGCTACTAGGGTTATTCCTTCTTGTTTTTGTTTCATTTTTCTTCCTTCCTTTTATTTTTTTTTATTATATTTTAGAGGGAGTATTAAGGCAATGGTTTGGTTGTTTTTTATTGTGTATTTGTTTTCATAATTTTGTTGGTTTGGTTTCATTAAAAAACTTTCTATTAATGCATTTGTATTTATTCGTTCTAAATATTACACCTTACATCTTTGTCACTCCCATCTGTTGATTTTCCAGTTTTAGCAAAATTCGTTTTTTATTACAGGAACATCCTGCAACTTCTACTATAACACATTGTCATTATATTTTCAACCAAAATTTATAAAGTTATTCATTTGTAAAAATTTTAATAAACTCTTGTAATATTTACAGTTTGTTCCTGTAAGTAGTGGTTGAATTTTATTATAGAATATAGTTAATATGACACACATTATTTAATGTGTATTTTAAAAAATCGTAATTACTATCGTGCAAAAAATAAAAATATTGATACCTTTTCATAATAACTTGTAAAAAATATCAGGAGGTTAAAATGAAAGTTAAAACTTTAAATGGGAATGTAAATATTATCGGTCAAAACTTAAGAAAATATCGTAAATCCAAAAAAATTTCACAGCCAGAAATTTGCCGTAAATTAGACTTATTGGGAGTTACCATGTATAACAGTGATATTTATGAAATTGAATATGGAAAAAAGACGGTAAAAGATTTTGAAATTTTAGCCTTCTGTAAGGTATTTGGTATTTCTTTAGAAGACCTTTATGCTGATACCGAAAAATATTATGAAGCTTGACCTTTTAAAGGCAGTGTTTTATTTTAACTTTTGTAATTGTTTTTAAATAAAAAACACATCTTACTACTTCCTCGTAATAAGATGTGTTCCTCTTAACTGTATTTGCTCTTATAACTAAGGGGATCCCCCATTGTTCAAAATGTGAAAAAAGAAACGTCCCCAATTTCACATTATTTCCTTCTGTCTACTGCGTAGCTACTTCCCATTACAGATTTTGCTGCATGTTTTACTTGGGCTCCTATTTCTCCTATTTCCAAGATATTGCTAAATCGTCCTACATCTGCAACTACAACCCCTACTGAAAGTGAGGTTAATGGAAATTGCTCGATGATTCCTTTTCGATTGGCTACTTCTATATAGCCTTTTTCTAAGTCTTTTTCGGTGAAATATTTTTGTACATTGCTATCAAAGTTTGCTAATATATTTTGGCATAGTTTTTCACATATGGTTCCTGGTATTAGGGCTACAAAGTCGTCTCCTCCAATGTGTCCGAATAAAGGTGTCTTCTAATCCACTTTCGTGAATGCAACTTATTATGGTGTGGGCTGTGAATTCTATGATTTCGTCTCCTTTTAGGAAACCATATACATCATTATAGGCTTTGAAGTTGTCTAAGTCTAGGTATAACACACAAAAACCTTCATTTTTAGTTATTCTCTTTTTTAGTTCAGCATGGATTTGTACGTTTCCTGGTAGACCTGTTAATGGACTGATTCTTCTGTTGGTAGAAAGTAGTCTGTTTAAGTTTTTTACTGTATAGTACAAGTATTGTTCGTCTACTGGTTTTTTGATAAAGTATTCGATGGATTCTTGCATGATGCTTAGTCTATGTTCTCTTTCTCCTTTAGAAGATACTACAATGACTGGTGTTATTTGGTTGTCTTCGTCTTTTCTGATTTTTCTACATAGGTCAACTACATTTCTATCGATTGCATCTTCGTTTATAACAATTAGGGATGGTATGTTTTTTAAGGCGATGTCTATTTCTTCTGTTTTTACACTGGTAAATTTGTATTCTGGATCGTTTCTAAATAGTTCTCTAAAAATTACAATTGATGCATCGTCGTCGTCAATGATATATACGTCTTGTATCATTTTTTCCTCCTCTTTGGTTTTTTTTCATTTTATACAAAAAGGCTTATTTATTTCAAGCCTTTTTGTTTGTTTTTTATTCTTTTTTTCCTTAAGGTTATTTTTTGATTTAAGACTTCAGTAATTTCAGCTGTATTGATGGCTGGAAATGCTTTTTTTAGACGGTGTACATTTCTATATAAGTGTAATACAATTCGATTCCTCTTTTTCTTTAGTTTTTCTAGCATTTCTTGCCTATTTTCTAATGTGATTGCTTTTTCTTCTTTTTCCTTTTCTTTTCTTAAACTTTTTATTTCTTTTAGTTTTTCTCTGATTTCATTATTGATTTTTTCGATATTTTCTAAGGTTGCTTTTATGCTTTTTACATGAATAATGGTTGTAACCGTGTCTACTAAAAAGATGGTAAATAATATGGCTACTATATAGTTTAGTAAATTAGCATTTATCATTGCCATTATTTCTTGGATAAAGGGATGTATGTATTTTACAAATAAAACACCTAAAATTCCCCAACAGATTGAATTGGTAAAACAAATTCGTCCTTGAAAATTTAATTTGTGGTCAGAATAGTCCCAATATTTTGTGCGAAATACTTTTTCTAAAAAAACACCAACTATATATTCCCACGCTGTTAAGATAATGATTGCTATAAAAAATAATAATATTGGTTTGTTTTCAAAGCCTTCTAAAAATAGGAACATGATGGTTGCCCCTATTCCATAGATGGGACAAAACGGGCCTCTTAAGAAACCCGTATTGATTATTTTTCTTTCACAAATAGATCTTACTATAGATTCCATTACCCAGCCTAAAAATGAGTATATTATAAAATATGTGATTAATTCGATTAGGTTAATATTCATTTTTTCCCCTTGCTTTTATTCTTTGTTAAACATTGCTTTGAATACTTCTGATATGTCATCTTGATTATATACCCTTACTTCTAATTTGTTTTCTCCTTCGTTTAATGGGTATGCGTATTCAAATTCTTTTCTGTCTTCTTCTGCTAATTGTCCTTCTAAGTCTAACATGTATTTTTCTTCTTCATTTATGATAAATTCTACTTTTGTTAAGCCTGTTTCGTCTGATGCTTTGATAAAGAATTTTTCTCCATTTGTTGTTACTTCTAATTTTGGTTTGGTTACTCCATTTACTTCTTGTTCTTTTGTTTCTGTTTGATTTTTGTCGTCTACTACAATGATTGTTAAGGTGTGTAAGCCTCTTGGTATTTCTATTGTTTCTTCTATTTGGTTTCCTTCTGTGTCAATTCTTGTTTCTTCGTCTTCATCCCATCTATATGTCATATATTGAAGTGGATTAATTCCGTTTGCTGTTACTTTTAGGTTGTTTCCTGCTGCTTCAATGTTTATGTTTATGTCTGATTCTACTGTGTAAACTTTTTCATATTCAATTTCTTGTCCTGTTACATCGTTTGCATATACTTTTAAAGTGTTTGTTCCTGATGGTATTGGGATGGTGGTTTCTACTTCTTTTTTTCCATTGCTTGGAAGTTGTGTTTCTTGTTCTCCATTCCAACTGTACATGATGTTAGATAATGCTTTGTCATGTGTTATTTTTAATAGTATCTCTGCTTTATCTGTTTGTTCTACATAGATTACTGGTTTTGTTTTTATTTCTTGCTTGGTTGCTGTTTGGTACATGGAATAAGAACCTGTTCCTATCATGCAAATTCCAAATACTAATATGGCAATGGCAAAAAATCTTACAATTGTTGTAATTTCTAATGGTGTATTATTCCTTTGCTTTGGTATTTTAGGGGCTTTTTCTTTTTTCTTTTTCCCCTTTTTATTGTTACTGTTATCGTCTACATTTAATATTTGATTCAATCTTTTCACCTCTTTAGTTTTCACTTAGCTTGATTATAACATATTGATTTTTGCTTGTAAATAATTTGGCAAGAAAAACTTAATAAAACAAAAACCACCTATTTCTTAGGCGGTTTTTTCTAAGCTTAGTTTTGCGCATATGGAAGAATTGCAATGTGTCTTGCTCTTTTTACTGCTGTTGTAATGTCTCTTTGGTGTTTGCTACAAGCTCCTGTTGTTCTTCTTGGTAAGATTTTTCCTTTATCGTTGATGAATTTTCTTAATTGTTCTGGATTTTTATAATCTAATACAAAGTTTTTGTCACTACATAATACGCAAACTTTTTTTCTTTGTTTTCTAAATCTTGGATTGTAGTCTTCGTCATAGTTTTTGTTGTTTCTTTTATTTTGTTTTTTGTCAGCCATTCTATTTTCCCCCTCTCTTTTTTTGTTCCTTAGAATGGTAAGTCGTCACTAGAAGATACTTCAAAGTCTGATCCCATGTTTCCTGGCGCTGTGTCTCCAAATGTGTTTTCGAAGTTAGCATTGCTTCCTGCTTCTCCTTCTCTTTTGCTATCTGCAAAGTAAGCTTCTTCTGCTACTACTTCTGTTACATAGTGTTTGGTTCCTTGGTCGTCATCCCATGTTCTTGTTTGAATTCTTCCAATTACTCCTACTTGTTGACCTTTCTTAAAGTATTTGCTACAAAATTCTCCTAGTTTGCTCCAAGCAACAATATTGATAAAGTCTGCTTGTCTTTCTTCTCCTTGTCTTACAAATCTTCTGTTGACTGCTAAACTAAAAGATGCAACTAGTGTGTTGTTTGTTTGTGTGTATCTTACTTCTGGGTCCCTTGTTAGTCTTCCCATTAATATTACTTTGTTCATTTTTTATCACCTTTCTTTACTTTAAATAAAGGCCCCTTATCTTTATTTAATTTTGTTTTTCTTCTAAAATTCTAGATTTTAGTCTTCTTTTCTTACTACGATAAATTTCATGATATCGTCTGTGATTCTATAAACTCTTTCAAGTTCTTGGATAGAATCTGGTTTTGCTTCAAAGTTGAATAGTAGATAGGTTCCTTCTGTTTGTTTTTTGATGTCATATGCAAGTTTCTTTTTGCCCATGTGTTCTACTGATTCTACTTTTCCGTTTTCATTGATTAATCCTGTGAATTTTTCTTCTAAAGCTTTTAATGCTTCTTCGTCTAAATTAGGATTAACAATGATAATACTTTCGTATTGGTTCATTATTTTCACCTCCCTTTGGATTTATAACCTACCTTTGTTTTTGGTAAGTAGAGATTTTAAAAATAGCTAGGCTACTTTTAAAGCATAGCTATTTTATCACATTTTGTTACTTTTGGCAAGCGTTTTTTGCATGAATTCTTGAATCACGTTAATATCCTCATAAGTTGTAATTTTTATGTTGGTATAATCTCCTTCCAAAATTTTAACAGGAATTTGATTTTTTTCCAATAGCATACAATCATCTGTTACTTCTTCTTTCTTATACTTTTCATGCATTTGAAGTAGCATTTTTCGTTCAAAACATTGTGGCGTTTGTATTACCCAGGTGTTACTTCTTTTGGTCGTCTGTACCACAATATTATTTTTATCTGTTATCTTAATGGTGTCTTTGGATGGTACTCCAATGGTTGCTCCTTTTACTTCTTCCATGCTTTCGATGCATTGGTTGATATATTCTTGTTTGATAGCTGGTCTTGCCCCATCATGAATTATGACAATATCTGCTTTTGTTTTTTGAAGGCAATGATAAACCGTTTCTTGTCTTGATTTTCCGCCAATTACTAATTCGATTGGTTTGGTTATTTTTTCTTGTTCTAAAATATTTTGAATCATTGCCATTTCGTTTTCTTTTACTCCTATGATAAGGCTATCAATGTAAGGATTTTCATGAAATGCTTTTACGCTGTAAGACATAACGGTTTTTCCGTTTATTTTTTCAAAGTTTTTATTTCTGTTTTGTCCATATCTTGTGCTATTTCCTGCAACTAGGATAATGGCTGTTACTGTTTTTTCCTCTTTCATTTTTTATTTCATTTCCTTCCTTAAACCCCTTTTAGAATTATAAGAACAACATAGATAAGTTTGGTATTTATCTTTTAAGTTTTGGTAAGCTTTTTGGGCTATCTCTTTGTTTTCAAATAAACCAAAAACGCAAGAACCTGAACCAGTTAATAAGCTTCCACAAGCCCCTTGTTTTACTAATTCTTCTTTTATCTCTTCTATTAGCTCTTTATTTTCTATTACTTCTTCAAAACGATTATATAGGTTGTCTGCCATTAGCTTTAATTGGTTTTGTTCTAATGCTTGTACTATTAATTTTGCTGTGTTTTGCTTTATCTTCTGTTCTTGTTGGTCTATTTTTTGGTACATTTCTTTGGTATTACACGACATTTTTGGTTGAATGATTACTATATAATATTTAAAAGTTGTATCAATTGGTGTTATTTTTTCTCCAATTCCTTCTGCAAAAACAGCTTGATTATAAAAGCAGGGAACAACATCAGCTCCTAATTCTTTGCCTATTTCTTCCATTTCGTTTTTTGACATGTTTAAAGAAAATAATTCGTTCATAGTTAAAATAAAACTAGCACAGTCTGTGCTTCCTCCTGCTAATCCTGCTTGCATGGGAATTTTTTTGTTTATGGTTACATGTATTCCTGTAATTTTTTGATATTTCTCTTTTAGTTTGATATATGCTTTATAAATGATATTTTCTTGATTATTTAATGTCTCTATATTGGTGGTAATTTCTATTTGGTTGGTGTTTGTCTTTTGAATCCAAAGTTCGTCATATAAGTTGATTTTTTGAAAAACGGACTGTAGGTTATGATAATTGTCTTTTCTTTTTTCTAATACTTCTAAGCTTAAATTAATTTTGGCTCTTGCTTTTTTATAGATTTTTTCCATTTTACTACCTTTCTTAAATCACTTAAATTATTCTACTGTTAGGATGACAAATACACTAATTCCATTTCCTTTTCCAGACTCAGTTAGTCCTTCTCCTGTGGTTGCTGTAATTCCTACTTGGTTTTCATTTATATTTAAAATTCTTCCTATATTTTTTCTCATTTCTTCTATTTTAGGGCTTATTTTAGGTCTGTAACATTCCATTGTAATGGATAGATGTACAATTTTTTCTTTTAAGTATTTTAAGGCTTCTTTAACATATTCTTCACTATCAGTAATTCCCTTTTGGCACATTTCGTCTGTAATTTTTCCTAATATATTTTTGCAGGTAATTCCTGAGATGGCATTTGTGATAGCATGTAAAACAACATCTGCATCACTGTTTCCAAGTAGTGAATATTCTTCTTGAAATTCTACGCCTCCTAGCATTAGTTTTTTTTCTTTGTTTTTAACGTCTATTTTGTGACTGTCTTGACCAATTGCTACTTTCATGGCTTTTTTCTCCTTCTTTTTTTCTCATTTTATCATGGTTTTTTCTTTCTTTCAAGTTTCTTTTATTCTTTTTCCTTTTTTAATAATACTTTTCGAAATACTAGTGATAATAATGCAAAATTAACAACAGAAAGGATTATTAATCTAACGATTAGGCTAAGAATTGGCATAAGTGGTGCAATATTAAACCACCAATTAAAGACGGTTAGTCCTAGTGTAAATAATATGGTAATGATAATTGCTAAGGATAATCTAAAAATAGATACTGGTAATTTACTGTTTTCACTCTTTCTTGCTTTTGTTAAAGTAAATAATAAGATAATGCCACAAATTCCTGTGCCTATTACACATAAGCTTGAATATTGTTCTTGGGTTATCCTTTCTTGTTTGTTTAAGATGGCTAACGTAAATATGTTAAGGACAACTGTTAATCCTAGTGGCATAGCTTTTGTAATAACATTTCTTAAGAATTTTCCTTTTATTCTTTCCTTGTTTGGTTCTAACGCTAATAGGAAGGATGGTAACCCTATGGTAATACTACCTATTAAACTCATTTGAATTGGTACAAATGGGTAGGCCTCTCCTAAAATTAAAAACATAACTGCTAATAGTCCGAGAATATATTGTTTTTACTAAAAATAACGTGGCTGAACGCTGGATGTTGTTTATGGTTCTTCTTCCTTCTAGCACAATTTTTGGCATGGAAGCAAAGTTTGAATCTAATAAAATTAATTGTGATACTGATTTGCTGGCATCACTTCCATTTGCCATGGCAATGCTACAATCTGCTGTTTTTAAGGCTAGCACATCATTTACGCCATCACCTGTCATAGCTACTGTTTTGTTTGCTTTTTGCAATGCTTTTACTAATTGTTCTTTTTGAATTGGTGAAACTCTACCAAAAATCGTATATTGGGTAGCTACTTTCTGGATTTCTTCTTCTCCTTCTATGGTACTCATATCTATGTAACTATCATAATTTTTTAAACTAACTTGTTTTCCAATTTTAGAAACGGTAAGTGGGTTGTCGCCTGAAATGATTTTTAGGTCTACTCCTTGTTTTTCAAAATATTTTAGGGTGTTTTTTGCTTCTTTTCTAATTTTGTCTAATAAACATATATAGCCAATTAACTCTATTTTCTCTGGTAATTGATTGTCTTTTATTTCTTCCTTTGTATGTGCAACAGCTAAAACTCTATAGTCTTTGGCATATTTTTCTATGTCTTTTTTTACTATGATTTCTGGTGCTCCTACTATATAAGTCCCTTTTCCTTCAAAGCTGATACTAGACCATTTGGTTTGAGAGGAAAATGCAATTTTGGTAGTTGGAATCCATTCTTCTTCTATTTTTGTAAAATAATTTCTAATTGCTTCCATGGTAGCATTTTCGTCTGGTGAACTTTGGGCAATGTTTGCTAGTAAATTTCTCATTTCGCTTTTGGTTTGTTGTATGGGAATAAAGTCCTTAACCTCCATAACGCCTTCGGTTAAGGTTCCTGTTTTGTCTAAGCATAAAGTGTCTACTCTTGCTAAGGTTTCAATACAGTATAGCTCTTGTACTAATACTTTTTGCCTGGAAAGCCTTATAACACTTACGGCTAAAACTGTACTGGTTAATAATACCAATCCTTCTGGTATCATTCCAATAATTCCTGCTACACTTTTTACAACCGCTTCTTGAAAGGTAATCTCGTCTACTTGTAATTGGGTATAAAATAGAGCAATGCCTATGGGAATAATAGCAATACTTAAGAATTTGATAATCTTGTTTAGGGATGTCATGATTTCTGAGTTTATTTTTTTTATGTATTTTGCTCCACTTGAAATTTTAGCTGTGTAGTTTTCTTCTCCTATACTGGTTACTTTTGCTATACCTTTTCCACTAACGATATAACTTCCTGAAAGTAGGGTATCTCCTTTTGTTTTATAGATAGTGTCTGGCTCTCCTGTTAAGAAGGCTTCGTTTACTTGTAGGTCTCCTTCTAAAATGATGCTGTCTGTTGCTATTTGATTTCCCATGTTCAGTTCTACAATATCGTCTAATACTAGTTCATAGATTGAGATTTCTTGCTTTTTTCCTTCTCGAATGACTTTTATTTTATTACTTGCCATGATGGCAAGTTTGTCTACTATTCGTTTGGAATGGATTTCTTGTATGGTGCTTATAGCGGTGTTTAGGATAATAATTCCTAAAAATAGCATGTTTTTATAGGAGCCTACCATGAAGATAGCAACTCCTAGTATTAGGTTGATAAGATTAAATAGGGTAAAAAAATTGTCATATAATATTTTTTTGATGGATTTGGTTGGCACACTTGTGTCATAGTTTACTTTTCCTTCTTCTTGCCTTTTTTTTACTTCTTGTTTGCTTAGGCCTTTTGGTATGTTTTCCTTCATTGTTTCTCCTTGTTTTTTTGTTTTAAATTATATGACTTTATTTTCTTGCTGTCAATTTATTTTTTCTTAAGATTAATGTGACCTTTTATTTTTATTTATTTTTAGATACATACACTTCTTGCACCTTTGGCTGGTAAATCGTTTTCCCATACTTTACTTCATTTAATTTCTTTTGTAATTCCATAATTGGAATTGGCAGAAGTGAAATGATAATGGTAATTAACCATTGTGTTTGGTTTAACGCTACTAATTTGAAAATATCTGCTAAGGTTGGTACCAATACTACTGAAATTTGTACTAATGTTCCCACTATAAAGCTTCCTACTAAAAATTTATTTTCAAAAATTCCAATTTTAAAGATAGATTGTTCACTTTTTATATTAAAACTGTGGACAAGTTCTAGTAGTCCCATTGATAAAAATGCCATGGTTCTTCCTACTTCTAAGCCAAAGAATTTGTTTCCTAAGCTAAAAGCAACTAATGTAAGCATTCCAATCATAATTCCTTCTACTACAATTTTATTCCACAAGCCATCGGCAAATATTCCTTTTTTACTAGAAACTGGTTTTCTGCTCATAATGCCTTTATCTGGTGGTTCTAAGCCAATAGCTATTGCTGGTAAAGAGTCTGTTACTAGATTAATCCACAATAGTTGAATGGCAAGTAGTGGAGATTTTAGTCCTAATACTAATCCCATGAATATGGTTACAATTTCACCTATGTTAGTCGCAATTAAGAAGTGAATTGCTTTTTTGATGTTGTCATAGATGCTTCTTCCTTGTTTTACTGCTTCTACAATGGTTACGAAATTATCGTCTGCTAAAATCATATCAGCAGCATTTTTAGCAACATCGGTTCCGTTTTTTCCCATAGCAATTCCTATGTCTGCATTTTTTAAAGCAGGGCTATCATTTACTCCATCTCCTGTCATAGCGACTACCGCGCCTGTTTTTTGCCAAGCTTTTACAATTCTTACTTTGTGCTCTGGTGTTACTCTTGCAAATACAGAATATTGGCTAATTGTTTTTTCTAATTGTTGTTGTGGTAGGGCATCTAACTCTTGCCCTGTAATTGCTTTATCATTTGCATTTAAGATGTTTAAGTCTTTTGCAATTGCTTTGGCTGTGGCTATATGGTCACCTGTTATCATTACCGTCTTAATGCCTGCTTTTTTACAGGTTTTCACTGCCTCTTTTACCCCCTCTCTTGGCGGATCAATCATGCCAATTAGTCCGCACAAAAGTTAGGTTGTTTTCAAGGTTAAATGTATCTATTTTTTGTGGTAGAAAGTCTAAATCTTTATAGGCTACCGCAATGACTCTTAATGCTTTTTTAGCCATTTTTTCGTTTTCTTTTTGTATGTTATATTTTTCTAAAATTGTAGTTTGACCTAAAGTTGTACCTATTTGCTTTTGACATTTTTCTAGTAATACATCTGGTGCCCCTTTTGTAATAACTCTATATTTGTTTCCTATTTTGTGAATGGTTGTCATCATTTTTCTGCTAGAGTCAAATGGAATTTCACTAACTCTTGGCATAGTTCTATATAATTCACTTTTATTTTTGTTATTTTCTAATGCTTGATTTACAATGGCAACTTCTGTTGGTTCTCCTTTTACTTCCATTTTTCCTTCTTTGTATGTCATGTCACAGTCTGTACACATGCAAGCAAGCTCTGTTGTAAGGTTTATGTCTTTACTATTAATTTCTACTACCTTCATTTTGTTTTGTGTTAAGGTTCCTGTTTTATCACTACAAATAACAGATGAACTTCCCAATGTTTCTACTGCTGGCAATTTTCGGATGATGCTATTTTGTTTTGCCATTTTAGTAACACCGATGGATAACATGATAGTTACAATTGCTGGCAATCCTTCTGGAATGGCTGCTACTGCTAGTCCTACAGAAGTCATAAACATTTCGATTGGATTAATATTTTTGATTAGTCCAATGACAAAAATAATAAAACAAATTGCTAAACATACCATTCCCAATGTTTTTCCAACTTGCCCTAATTTTTTTTGGATTGGCGTTTGGGGTGCTTCGTCTTTTATTATCATGTTGGCTATTTTTCCTACTTTGGTATCCATTCCAGTTTCTGTTACAATGGCTTTTCCATGTCCATTTACAACAATGCTTGCCATAAATGCCATATTAGTCATGTCACCGAAGCGCAATGTTTGGTTTGCAAATTTTGTTGGCATCTTTTAAGACTGGTTCTGTTTCTCCTGTTAAGCTTGCTTCTTCTATTTTCAAATTAAAGCTTTCTATGATTCTACTATCTGCTGGAACATAGTTTCCTGCTTCTAATGTGATAATATCTCCTGGCACTAGCTCTTCTGCCTTTATTTCATTTGTTATACCATCTCTTGTTACTTTTGCTTTTGGTGGCGTCATTTCTTGTAATGCCTCAATTGATTTTTCTGCCTTTGCTTCTTGTATTACCCCCATAATAGCATTTAAAACTACTATAGCTATGATAATGATAGAATCTATGTAGTCATTTTCTCCTTGCAGATTTGATACCACTGCTGAAATAATAGATGCTACTATTAAAATAATAATCATAAAATCATTAAACTGCTTGATAAATCTTACAAATAGACTTTCTTTTGGCTTGTTGTCTAGTTTGTTCTTTCCATATTCTTGCTGTCTTAGTTTTACTTCTTCTTGGTTTAACCCATGTCTAAAATCTGTCTTAAGTTTTTTTAGGACTTCTTCTTTTCTAAGTGTTTCCCACATATCTTTTCTCTCCTTTGTATTTATTTTGCCAATGTCCCCATTGGTTCCGGGTTTAAATGGGGACGATGTCAAAAGGATGTCAAAAGTAAAAGTCCCCATTTAACCCCGGAACCGTTGGGCTCTTTTTAAAATTCTATGTGGCTTGTACTTTTTTTATGACAAAAACAAGCAGAACTTCTTTAAGTTCTGCTCTTCTTATTATTTTAGATATGAAATAACCAATATGGAATATAGTATAGATTTTCTTGTTTTTGATAGGTGTCTTTTGTTATAATAATGCCATAGTTGGCTTTTCCTATCTTCCTTTTTTCATTGTCTTTGATAAATTTTTTTATCGTATTCATTTTTTCTTCTTTTATGTTATTTACATATTTTACTTCAATTGGTATTACATCCATTTTTCGGTCTAATATGATGTCAATTTCTTCTTTATTTTCTCTATAATAATACTCGCTATATCCCTCTTTTTCGGTCAATAATCGAATGTCAAAGTCTACCATTCCTTCTATTATTTTTCCTTCTTCTTGACTGTTTAGTACTTGTCTTTTTAAGAAACTGTTTTTTATTCCATTGTCTAATACGCTTAATTTTTTATTGGTTCTTATTACTTTTCCTATATTGGTAGAATAACATTCTAGGACATTTATTAAAAATGCTTGTTTTAGATATTGGATATAATTCATGATTGTTGTGGTGTCTACTCTTAAGTCTTTTGCTATATTACTGTAAGAAAATGTTTGGGCATTATTTGCTGTTATATAATACATTAGTTTTTCTAAAATGTCTGGATTTTTTATGTCATAAATAGTTAAAATGTCTTTGTATATTCCTCTTGAAATAATGTCTTCTGCTAATCTTTTTTGCCACAAACTTAAGGTTCTGTTTTCAAAATATTCGGGATATCCTCCAACAATTAAATATTCGTCTAAAATTATCTTTTGTTTCATTTTTAATGTATTGTTATAATAGATTTCTTCTATTGCTTTGAAACTTTCTTCTGGTTTGTTAAAATCAAATTTTGGTATTTCTATGTCTTTTTCGCTTTTTACGTAGGTTTGATAAAAGTTTGAAAATTGTCTAAAATTCAATGGTAATATATATATGTTTTCTATTCTTCCTAATAAGGATTCATTGGAATCTTTATATAAATGAACGGAAGAAGAGCCTGTAATAATAAATTTTATTTTGTATTTTCTATCAAAATATACTTTTAAGAAATTTTGCCAGTTTTTAATGAAATGAATTTCGTCAATAAAGATGTATACCTTTTTGCTTAATTTTTCCATTGGTTCGCATAAAATTTCATTGAAATATGTTTCTAATACATTTGATAGCTTATCGTCTTGGCTAAAGAATAAACTTGGGTCATCACCACTAAATAGTAAAATTCTTTTGGGTTCTATTTTTTGTTTTTTTAATAGGTAGTCGATGGTTTGGTAAATAAGTGTTGATTTTCCTACTCTTCTAGGACCTATTATACTTAGTATTCTTTTTTCTTCTAGTTTTTTTATTACTTCTTCAAATTCATTTCTTTTCTTGGCTAATAAAAATTCTTGATTGATTTCTTCATTCCTCCACCAAATATTATTGTTAATTAGGCTTTCCTTTATCTCCATTTTCCCATCTCCTTTCTGTTATTTTATGCTTTTTTTTATTAATTATACTATTTTTATTGAATTAAGTCAATAAATTTTTGTTTTTTTATTGACTGAACTCAATAAATTTATTGATTTTTGTTGGTTGCATTCAATAATTTCGCTTGTTTTTGTTGATTGAACTCAATAAAAACTAAAAATTTTAATACTCACAAAAAGCATGAACAAATTCCTTTTTTCGACATATTATATTGTTAAGGAGGTGTTTTGATTATGTTGTTTAGCTCGCTAGTTCTAGCACTTTCGAGTAGCATAGATGCTTTGGGAATTGGCATTACATATGGAATTAAAAATACTAAAATTTCGTTTTTGGCTAAAATTGTGTTATTTGTCATTTCCATTGTGGTTTCTATTTTGTCGATTTTGTTTGGTAATTTTATTAAAAATGTCCTTCCTGATTTTATTACTAAACTTTTCGGAAATTTGATTTTAATTGGCATGGGACTTTTTGTAGTTTTTCAAGCTATGAATGAAGATAAATTGAATTTTGACTTGGACTGTTCTAATTCAATTGATATAAAAGAAGCTTTCTTTTTAGGTTTTGCATTATCTTTCGATTGTTTTTGTATTGGCTCTTGTGGTAGTGCTCTTGGGATTAATTCTTTTTTGTTTCCTTTGTTTATTTCTGTTTTTCAGTTCGTTTTCCTGAGTGTTGGAAATGCTCTTGGTAAAAAACTTCAGCTTTTAGCTAATTTGCCTAATCATGTTTGGTCTATGGTTTCTGGTGTTTTGCTGGTTTTGATTGGTCTTGTGCGTTTTATTTCTTTTTAGAAAATAGAGAATATTTGCCAAGTTTTTGGCATTTATTCTCTTTCTGTTTTTTCTTCTTGATTACATCTTTTTATATTGTGCATATTATTTGTAATGATATTTTATCATTTTGGCTCTATTGTTTTTTACTATTAAAAATTAGAAAATCATTTATAAGTTAATATGATACTAATGTATGCTATGAAAGGGGTATTATTATGAAGGATATACAACCAGCCAAACTTTTCCAAGTAATTGGGAAAAATATTAAATATTATAGAAAACTATATGATTTGGAAAAAGGGAAAATGACACAAGAAAATCTTGCTGAACAGGCTAATGTTTCTGTTGCTCTTATTGGTAATTTGGAAAGTAAGAAGGTAAATCAAGGTCTTAGTGTTTTTAGTTTGTGGAAAATTAGTCAGGTTTTAGAGGTTCCGATTGAGAAGTTTTTTGATGGAATTGAAGAAAAAAAGAAATCTGTTTAGGAAATTTTTCTAGTGCTGTTATGAGATGTTTTGGGTATCTCTAACAGCTTTTTTTGACATCTCTTTAATTTTATGTTAATATATAGGTATGTTTTTTTAGATGTCTAGCATTTTTAGTTGCTAGTATGTAATATTTTTTATTACATAAGCAGGTGCAAGTCCTGTTACGTCTATTACCAGAGTTTATCTGGTAAATAAAAAAAGGAGGAGTTGTGTATATGCCTATGATAATGCTACGGGGAAAGTTTTTAGAAATTACTTTTCCTCATTATTACGTTTCTCATGAAGTAGAGGAAGAGTTTGCACACAAATATTTGAAAGAATGTCTGAAAATATTACGTTCTCTGCCTTCTTGCTCCGAGGATTCACATGGTAACACTTTTGTATTTTATTTCAAAAGTGATGCTGATGTTTTATCAGCAATGGAACTCTGTCCAAAACCTTAACAGTTAGACCTACAACGCTCAAGTTGTAGGTCTTCTGCTTTTATATATTACATCGCTCCTAACTTCATAGAAAGCAATTTAGAAATACCATTTTCCTCCATGGTTACGCCATATACGGTGTCAGCTGCCTCCATTGTTCCTTTTCTATGAGTAATTACTAAAAATTGTGTATCTTTCGAGAATTTTTTTAAGTATTCAGCAAATCGGTATACATTAACATCGTCTAAAGCTGCTTCGATTTCGTCTAACACGCAAAATGGCGCTGGATTTATTTTTAGGATGGCAAATAGTAATGCTATTGCTGTAAAGGCTTTTTCTCCTCCTGATAGTAACATCATGTTTTGTAGCTTTTTGCCCGGTGGTTGTACGTTGATATCTATGCCACAATCTAATATGTTTTCTTCATCTTCTAGTTTTAAAGATGCATTTCCGCCACCAAATAGTTCTTTGAATACTTCTTCAAAGTTTTTGTTGATGATGGCAAATTGTTTTTTGAATTGCTCTTTCATGGTCTCGGTCATTTCTTGTATGATTTTTCTTAGCTTACTCATGGTGTCTTCTAAGTCTAGCCTTTGTTCACTCATGAAATCATATCTTTCTTTCATGGTTTTGTATTCTTCAATAGAATCTACATTGACACTTCCTAAGTCTTTGATTTGTGCTCTTAGGGTGTTTACTTGTTTTTGTGTGGTAGCCACATTTTCTGGCTTTTTGTATTCTCCTACATTGCTTGGTGTTAGTTCATATTCTTCCCACATTTTGTTGATTATACTATTGATGTCTTCTTCTAACTTGGTTTTCTTAACATCAATTTTTATAATTTGTGCTTTTAGGTCTTCTATTACTTTAAATTTGTTTGTGATTTCTTCTTCTTGCTTTGATAATATTTCATTTTTGTCTGCTCTTTCTTTTTTTAGTCCTTCGATTTTTTCTCCACTGTTTTGCACATCTTGTTTAATATTTTCTATTTTTTCTTTGGTTTCTTCAATAGATGTCTCTAGTTCAAAATTGTCATGTTCAATTTTTTCAATTTGATTTTTTTTGTTTTCAATGCTTTTGCTTGCATTTTCAATTTCTTGTCCAATTCTTTCTTGCATTTCTTCAATTGAGCTTTCACTTTCGTCAAAAGAAGATACTGAAATTTTTAGGTTGGTAATATCATAATTTAAGTCGTCTACATATTTTTGGTTGTCTTTATTGATTTGTGCAAATTCTGTAATGATTTTGGTTAGTTTTTCTGTTTCTTCTGTTAGTTCTTGAATTTGCTTATTGGTAGTTTCTTTGATAGTAACCGCTTCTTCTTTTTGCTTTTCTATGTCTTCTTGTTCTTCTTTTAATTTGTTTAATCTTTCTTCAGCTTTTGCAACGTTTTCATCAATTGCTAGTACTTTTTGCTTTTTGGTTGCATAGGTAATGTCTATTTCTTGAAGCTCTTTTTCTAAGCTAACAGCATTTTCTAGCGTTTCTTGTATTTGTTCTTCATAGTCTTGTTGTTCTTTTTCCAGTTCTTCAATTTTTACGTTGAACTCTTTTATTTCTTTTTCTAATTTTTCAATTTCTTTTCCTCTTCCTAGAATATTAACTGTTTTTTTGCTAACGGATCCACCTGTAATGCTTCCAGATGCATTAATAATATCTCCCTCGATGGTAATAATGCGGAAGGAATAACTATTTTGTTTGGCTAATTTAATGGCTGTATCCATGTTGTCTACAATTACCGTTTTTCCTAGCAAGCTGATTACAATTTGCTCATATTTTTTATTAAATTTTATTAAGTCTGCCGCAATTCCTATTACGCCTTTTTCGTCTCCCTTGATTTTATCTAATTTCTTTCCTCTAACAGATGCAATTGGTAGAAAAGATGCTCGCCCTAAATTGTTTTTTCTTAAGTGCTCTACTAGTTTTTTGGCATCAGCCTCTGTTTCTGTTACAATATTTTGTAAGCTCGCTCCTAAGCACATTTCAATGGCTGTTTGGTATTTTTCTGGTACTTCAATTACACTAGCTAAGACCCCATGCATTCCTTTTCCTAAATCCTTAATGTTTTCACAGTCTTTTAAAAGTGTTTTTACACTTTTTATATAGCCTTCTTTTTCCTTTTCAGTTTCAATTAGGAATTTTAGTTTTGATTCCTTGATGCGCATTTCGTTTTGGTAATTATGGATTCTAGTTTGATAGTCATTTATTTTCTTATCTGCTACTTCTTTTGTTTGGCTTACTTCTTCAATTGCTTTTACGATTTTGTTTCTTTTACTATCAATTTCATAAAAGTCTTTTGCAATTTCGTCTTTTTCTAGTCTTGTAGCATCTAATTCTGATATGTAGTTTGCCATTTCTGTTTTTATTTGAGATTGCCTTTTTTCATAGTTTTCTACGTTTATATCTTGTGTATTAACTTCTCCTTGTAATTCGTATTTTTTGTCTGTGTTTTTTTCTACTTGGGCTTTATGCTCTTCGATTTCTAATTCTTTGCTAGATAATTTTTTTGTTATTTGAGCTAGCTCTTCTTCTTTTTGTTGTAATTCTTTTTCGAATTTTTCTTTGTTTTGCTTTAGGTTATCTTTCTTTTCTTCTCTTTTTTTCATTTCTTCTTCTAACTCTTGTTTTTTGGCTTTTGCTTCTTCGATTTCTTTTTCAAATCTTTCTTTATTTTCATTATTATTGTGAATTCTTGTGTTTGCCACATTGATGTTTGAATTTAACATTTCAATTTCTTTTTGGCTAGCAAAGCCTAAGTTAGACATTTCTTCTATTTGGCTCGTTATGTTTTCTACTTGTATTTTTAATTCTTCTTTTAAGTTTCTGATTCTTTCTAGTTTTTCTTCTTCTTCTTGACATTGGTTTTTATAGATTTCTTCGTCTTTTACGATTTCTTCTAAACTTTCTTTATATTTTTCAATATTGTGCAAAAATAACCCTATTTCAATGTTTTTTAACTCTTCTTTTAAGTTTAAATATTTTTTTGCTTTTTCGGCTTGTCCTTTTAATGGCTCTATATTAGCCTCAATTTCTGCTAAGATGTCATTGATACGAAGTAGGTTTAATTTGGTTCTTTCTAATTTTTTTTCGCTTTCTTCTTTTCTACTTCTAAATTTTACGATTCCAGCCGCTTCTTCAAAGATATGTCTTCTGTCTTCTGATTTGTTGCTTAAAATTTCGTCAATTTTTCCTTGTCCTATGATGGAATAACCATCTTTTCCAATTCCTGTGTCCATAAATAATTCTAATACGTCTTTTAGCCTACATGGTACTTTGTTAATAAAGTAACCTGTTTCTCCACTTCTGTATATTTTTCTAGTAACTGTTACTTCTGTGTATTCGATGGCAAGTGCTCCATCTTGGTTATCAAATACTAAAGAAGCCTCTGCAAATCCTAGAGACTTTCTATTTTGGGTTCCTGCAAATATGATGTCTAATGATTTTGCCCCTCTTAATGATTTCATACTTTGCTCTCCGTAGTACCCACCTGATACTATCTGATATGTTACTTTTTCCAGAGCCATTTGGACCAATAACTCCAGTGATTCCTGGTCTAAATTCTAATACCGTTTTATCGGCAAATGATTTAAAACCTTGTAGTTCTAGTCTTTTTAAATACATTTATTATCACCTTTAGTATATTTTTAGGTTACAATTCTCTTTCTTGCTTGAACCGTAACCTAAGTTTATACTATTTTCGACATTTTGTAAAGAGTTATTTGGTAGAGTTATTATACAAACTTTGCACTGGATACAATTTGCGCAATATTATAAATTAAACGTTGCTTGTCTGGTGTGCAGTTTAATAATACTTCATATAGTTCTCTGTTTAAATAGTTATGATTTTTTGGTAAGGCTCCTCCAATTAAGTATTCAATGCTTGCATTTAATACATTTCCAATTTGTACTAATCTTTTTAAGTTAATTTGTGTAGAACCTCTTTCTACTCTGCTAATATACACTGTTGTTACATCTAACTCCTCTGCCAATCTTTCTTGTGACCAACACCTCCCCCTTCTTGCATCTTTAATTCTCTGGCCTATTACCTTGTAATCGATTTCCATTTATACCACTTCCTTTTCAAAAGTAAATATAGCATTATAGGTTCCATTTGTCAATACTTTTTTGGAATTTATATGTAAAATTTTATTTATAGTCTAAGTCCCAACAGTTCGGCCCAACGGTTCCGGGTTTAAATGGGGACATTGTCTTTTTGGGCAATGTCCCCATTTAAACCCGGAACCGTTGGGCCACCATTGGACCGTTGGATTATTTAATAGCTTCTTTGGCATATTGGTTATTAACAATTTTTTCATAAGGTGCTGTTTGCTTTAATTCTCCTGCCATTGTCATAACCTCTTGTAATCGATTAAAAGCTTCTTCTTTTAAAACTGGTGTTTCATTCCATGCATCTATGTCTTTATAACTTTGAATCGCTGCTTCTAACATTTCTATTTGTGTGTCTGGGAAAAAGCTTCCTATTGCTTCTGCAATTTCTTTTGCTGTATGTTCTTTTACCCATTGTTGCCCTTTGTAAATGGCTTTTGTAAATTTTTGAATGGTTTCTTTGTTGTTCTCTATATAGCTTTTTTTAGCAAAATAGGCTGTGTACGGAATTTCTCCTGCTGCTTCTCCTACCGATGCTACAATGTATCCTTTTTGTTGGTTTTCGGTCATAGATGCTGTAGGTTCAAATAGGGTTACATAGTCACTGTTTCCACTGGCAAAGGCTCCTGCCATTAAGTCAAATTTGATGCTGTCGTCTAGTGTTACATCTTTTCCTGGTGTTAGTCCATTTTGTTTTAATACATATTCTAGTGTCATGTAAGGTACGCCACCTTTTCTTCCGGGTATTACTAGTTTCCCTTTTAGGTCTTGCCAGCTAAAGTTTTGGGTTTGCTTTCTTGCAACAAGAAATGAACCGTCTTTTTTGGTCATTTGTGCAAATACTTGTGCATAGTCCTCTTTTCCTTCATTATAGACATATATGGATGCCTCTGGTCCTGCAAATCCGAATGTCACATTGATTGGCAAGTACTGCTGTCATAACTGCATCTGCTCCTTGCCCTGTTGTTAGTTCTATGTTCATTCCATTTTCTTTAAAGTATCCATTGTTAATGGCTACGTATTGTGGCGCATAGAAAACAGAACGGGTTACTTCATTTACTTTTATCGTTTGTAAATTTTCCTTTGGCTTGGTTTGTTTGATGGCTGCCAAAATACCAATTGCTACCGCTATAATAAGAACAGCAACAACTACGATTAGTCTTTTTTTCATGATATCCTCCCTTTCTTTGTTTTTTATATTTTATGTTAAGGTTGGTAATCATGTGAAAAAAGTTATTTGGTTACAACAATTCGATTGGTATTAAATTATTGTTTTTATCTAGTGGGAAAATGTCTTTTGTTAAACATATTACACCACCATTTTCAACTTCCATTCCTAATTTTTCTACTACGTCAAAATTCTTGATTGCTTGCTTTCCTGGATTATAGCTCTTTTTTATTTCTAATGGATATATTTTATTAGCATATACCATTAATAAATCAATTTCTTTTCCATTATTATCTCTATAATAATACAAATATTTTCTACTATCTAAACCTTCGTTTGAAAAGGATTTTATAATTTCTGTTACTACATATGTTTCTAGAATTACTCCATTAAAAGCACTTTTTTCTAGTGTTATACTATCCATGTATCCTGCTAAAAAACAAGCCAGTCCTGTATCCATGAAATACAATTTTGGTCTTTTTACAATTCTTGATGCATTATTGTTATAATATGGTTGTAACAAATATACTAGTCCTGTGCTTACTAATATAGATAACCAATTTTGTGCTGTCATATTGTTTACTTCTATCGCATTTGCTATATCATTTATGTTTAATTCTTGTCCTGTTCTTACAGCTACTGATTCGATGAATTTTAAAAATTTAATTTCATCTTTTACCTTTATTAATTCTCTAATATCTCTTTCTATATATGTTTTAATATAACTTTCAAAAAAATCTTTTGGGTCTATATGGGGATTTGTATATAATTCTGGGTAATTTCCTTTTAATATTTTTTCATATAGTTGGTCTACTTCTAGTCTATTTGCTTTTTCTCTTTTTTCTAAGTTTTCTTGGTTTGGTAAAAAAATGCTGTCTTTTTTGTTTTCAATTTCTCGATTGGATAATGGATACAATTCTAAAATACCTACTCTTCCTGCTAACGAATCGCTTACTACCTTCATAGTATGAAATACTTGTGAACCTGTTAAGTAATATTGTCCGCGTTGCTTGTACTTTATTGTCTTCCAAGTGTTCCTGCCTTTTTTGGTCTACTATTATTTTAATGTAAGATAATAAATTGGGTGCATATTGGAACTCATCTATTATGATTGGTGGTTTATACTTTTCTAAAAACATTTCTGGTTCTTCTATTGCTAATGCTCTTATTGATAAATTGTCTAATGATACATAGTTTATTTTATTTTTTTCTTGTTTTTGTAAATTATTTAATAATGTTGTTTTTCCTACTTGTCTTGCTCCCGTAATAATTATAACAGGAAATGCTTTGGCTAGTTTTTTTAGTTTATTCTCCATACTTCTTTTTATGTACTTACTCAATATCATAGTCTCCTTTCATTTTTATTATACTTCTATTATACTATTTTTATTAATTTTTTCAATATTTTTATACAAATTTATAGTTAGACTATATTTTTGTATAAATTCTAAAAAAGAAAAAGACAGCCTTAATCTAAGAATTGCCTTTTTCTCCAAAAACTATTTCAACTTTTTAGATTTTGTAATCATTTTTTCTAATAGTAATACCACTCCATACATAATTCCTGCAACAATTCCTAAAATAATGACACTTGCCATTACTAAATCTAATTTAAATACTTGCCCACCATAAACGATTAAGTAGCCAAGGCCTGCTTTGGATACTAAGAATTCTCCCGATATCACACCTACTAGCGATAGTCCAATGTTGACTTTTAAGGAGTTGATAAAGGTTGACAGATTGGCTGGTAATACTATTTTTGTTAAGATTTGAAATTTTGTTGCTTGAAAGGTTTTTGCCATTTTTATAACTTCTTTGTCTGTTTTTAAAAAGCCATTTAAGTTTTCTAAAATGGTTACAATTAACGAAATTGCCACTGCCATTACAATAATTGCTGGTGTTCCTGCCCCTACCCAGATAATAATTACTGGTCCGCAAAGCTACCTTTGGTAAGCTATTTAATACTACTAAATAAGGGTCTGCTACTTTTGATAAGAAATTAGACCACCATAGAATAATGGCAATTATAATCCCTAACAAAGTTCCTAATAAAAAACCAATTACTGTTTCATAAACGGTAACACCAATGTGTTTTAGTAAATCATTAGAACCTAAATTGATAAGTGTTTCCCAAATTCTGCTTGGTTGGCTGGTAATAAAACTGTCAATTATTTTTTGGTTAGCCAAAACCTCCCATATACCAAGAAATCCTACTAGTATTAGTATTTGTGTTAAAAATATCCAATATTTTTTTTGTTTTTGTTTTTTTAAAAATTGTTTTCTTTCTTTTGAAATTAGTTGTTTATTCATCGACCTTCAGCTCCCTCCATAAAGTATTAAAATATTGGCTAAACTTAGGTTTTTCTCTACAGTTAATTGGATTTCTGTTTTCCATGTCAAAGTCGATTTTGTGAATATCTTTTACCGTTCCTGGTCTTGCATTTAAGACTACTACTCTATTTGACATGCTAATGGCTTCGGAAATATCATGGGTAACCATTAAAGCTGTAATTCCTTCTTTTTTTAATATATTATAGATGTCATTTGTTACCATGATTCTTGTTTGATAGTCTAAGGCTGAAAAGGCTTCGTCTAATAAAAGGATTTTGGGTTTTACGGCTAAGGTTCGAATTAAGGCAACTCTTTGCCTCATGCCTCCTGATAATTCGCTTGGGTATTTATCTTTAAAGTCATATAAATCATATTTTTTTAGTAATTCTTCTACATAGGCTTTGGATTCTTTGTCTTTTTTTCCCTTAACTTCCAATCCAAACATGGTGTTGCTTAAAATAGTTCTCCATTCTAATAAACAGTCTCTTTGTAGCATGTAACCTATTTTAGGTGATATGCCCTTTGTTTCTTCTCCTTCTATGTAGATTTCTCCTTCTGTTTTTTCTTCTAATCCTGCTATAATGGATAGTAAGGTTGATTTTCCACATCCACTTGGTCCAATGATGCTTACAAATTCTCCACGGTTTACTCTTAGGTTGATGTTTTGTAAGGCTAGTATTTCTCCTTCTTTGTTTTGGTATTTTTTGCTTACGTTTTTAACTTCTAGTATTTTTTCCATTGTTTTTATGCCTCCTTGAAAGGGCTTTGTTTTGCCCTTTATTATATTTTATGTAAAATGCACAAAAGGAGTTCATAATTTTTCTTCTATTATTCTTAACAATTCTTCTTGTGTTTTACTATCTAGCACATCGTTTAGTAGTTCGCTTATAATATTACCGTAATTGTTGCACTTGCTTTTTGGTATTAGCAAGCCTTATCACAACTTTTAAATTTTCTACTAATTCTTGATTACTTTGTGCTTTTTCTAAATACATAGCATAACCAATCATGGTCTCACTTTCTAGTAACTGCTTGGTTGAAAGTTCATTAACATTTATGAAATTAACTTCTAAATTCATTTTATAGTCTTCATAGGTATAGTCCTCTACCTGTTCTTCTTCCAAGCTTTCTGGCATTTCCCATTCTTCTTGCCCTGTATAGATAACAATTGGCACTATAATTGGGTATTCTGTATCTTTTCCTATCTTTTTGTTTTTACTCCATTCTCTCATAATGTCTAAGCAGTAATTCATTATTTTATATTGTATGTTATTATCAACGCTAGATTGATGCACAATTAAAAAGAAAATCTCTTGATTTTTTAGTTTGTATATTAAATTGGTTTCTTTGTCTTTGTATTTCTTGGTGATATAACTGTTGTTATATCGAACTAATTCTCCTTTTTTTACTACATTTTGTGACTCTACAAATTGATTAATCAACTCCACTACTTCTTTTGTATCTTGCAATATGCTTTTGATTAGTTTATCTTGTGAATCTGCTTTTTTCGCTCCACCGAAGTTCATATTCCACACTTTCTTCTGCTAATTGCATTACTGCATGTAGCCTATAGGTGTGAATGCATTTAATATATTGACCATATGTAAAAACCTTCAATATAATTCCTCCTAATTTCATCTTTTTTGCTTTTAATATTAATTTTTATTCATTAGTAAAAGAATTTCTATTATATTATTCTTTTCTATCACCTGATTTCTTTTTATTTTTTGAATTGTCGCGATTTAATTTGGAATTAAATTTTGAACAAAGTTTTTAAATTGGATATGAAAACTAGTTTAATTAAAACACAAAATAAAAAGCTTTGCAATATTTTCGACAAAGCTTCTTAAAATTCGACAAAACTTCTTAATTTTCTACATCACTTTTTGTAGAAAACTCTTTTAAATTTATGTATTAAAATAACTACTAATCTCTTCTAGTCCTTCAAAATTCTTTTGTCTAAAGACATCATATAGCACAATATTAACAGAATTCGCCAAATTCAAAGACCTTAGGGTTGGTCTCATGGGAATACGAATTGTTTTATCGATATACTTTTGCAAGATTTCTTCTGGCAGTCCCTTCGTTTCTTTTCCAAATAACAAAAAAATTTCGTCCATTTCATTATATTTTGGCTCGGAATAGACATGCTTTCCTTTTGTAGTCACAAAAAACATATTGGTGTTTTCTGGTTTGTACTTTTCTAAAAATTCTTCTAAAGACGTATGCTCTTCTATTTCTACCTTATCCCAATAATCCAAGCCTGCTCTTTTAACTGATTTTTCATCTATCTTAAATCCTAATGGATGAATTAAATGCATTTTAGCACCTGTTGCTGCACAAGTTCTTGCAATATTTCCGAGTATTTTGTGGTATTTCTGGTTCTGGTAAGTACCCCTATGTGCGAACCAACATTTTAAACTAGAACATATATAGATCTTAAAAAATTCATATATTAGATACATTCTTTATTAAGGTTCTATTTCATTTCCTTTGTTTTTTTGTTTTTTAATTTCTAGTTTCTTTTCCATTTTTTTTAATTTATTAAATGTTTGTATTGAAATTTGAGTTCCTTTATTTATCCAACTAGCTACTGTGTTTTCATTTACTTTTACTATTTTAGCAAATTGCCTTATATTTAAATTGTTTTCTTTCATATATTGTTTTATTTTTTCATTTGGATTAGTATTTAAAAATTTTATATATTCTGGAACTTTTACTTTTTCTTCATTCATACCTAATATTTTGATTATTTTATTAACCATATCTTGATTTTGAAATTTCAATCTTTTATTTTCATATTTTATATACGTACTCTCATCCATTCCAAGTTCTTTTGCTAAATCTTTTTTATACATTTTATTTGCCTCTCTATATTCTTTAACATAATCTGCAAATTCTTTTTCCTTTTCTGTAAATTCATTAACAAAAGTTCTTTTTTCAGTATCATACTTTAATGGTTCTACTAAAATTCCTTTATCTTTAACTTTTTTAAAAATATTAGATATTGCATCACTTTTTGAACAAATTTCTATTGTTGCTTTTTCTACTTGCTTACTTTTATGTTCTTTTCCCTCTAACTTATCATTTTCATTTAAATTATTATTATAATACCACTTCTTTAATGTTTGCTCAAGTTTTGTATTAAGAAAATTTAATTCTACTGAGTGACTATTTATTACATAAGCACTTTCTACAAACATATTTAAAATATCTTTTTTATCTTTTAAAGTTAGTTCATCATATTTATCAAAACAATTATTTATTATATTCAAAATAAATTTTGCTGTATCTGACTCATTGTTTTTATGCTTACCTTCTTTTTCTAATATACACAATTTTTGTTCAATAGTTTCATTTTCTTTTTTTAGCCTTTTTATTTCTGTATTTACTACATCTATTATTTCTATATCTATATATTTCATTTTTTCAACTAAATTTCTAATTTCTTCATTATTTTTATTTATCTTTCTTCTTAATGAATCCACTTCTTCATTTTGATTGATTTCTTTTTTAGAAATTGCCATATTCTTTAATTCTTTATACACTTCAGAATTTGGTATAAATACAGATTTTAAAATATTTACAATACTGCTATCTAACTCTCGCCCTGATAAATTATTTCCTTTGCAAAATAAACCTTTTGATTTTATTTTCTTTTCACAAATATAATAATATCTTTTATCGCCGTTTTGATAATCTTTGCTAGATGTTGCTATTTTCATTCTATCATGACAACTACCACATCTTAACAATCCAGAAAATACAACATTATTTTTACTAAATGTTGCTGCTTTATAACGAATATCCTGTCTATTAGCTTCTAATATTCTTTGAACTTGTACCCATTTTTGACCTTCTATAAATCCTTCATGTAAACCTACTGCTACAATCCAATCTTCAAAATTCTTTTTTAATTTACTATTTTTTCTTTTATTATATGCTAGTAATCCATACTTTCCATCAAATTTGTCTCTTCCATCTTGCTCTGCATATATATTTAAACCTTTTTCATTAAAAAAATTTAAAACTTCTAAATCATTTTTAGCATATACTGGATTTGACAATATTATTTTTAATGTAAACTTACTAAAATTTTTCCCTCTTTTTGTTTTTATGTTATTTACTAAACAATAATATTCTAATTGTGATAATGATTTAAACTCTAAATATTTGTCATAAAGAAATTTTATTAAGTCTTTTTCCTTTTTGTCTGTTACTAACTTACAAGCTTTTTTAGCTTTTTTTTCAAGGACATTATCAGAATCTTCTGCCTTTTCACATACTTGTATTAATTCATATCTCTCTGACTTAAATCCTGTAGGTGGATCACCTCCTAACCATCTTCCCATTTTTGCAAGTTCTAACATATTATCTCGTATTCTTTCTGCTATTACTTCTCTTTCAAGTTGAGCAAATACACTTGCTATATACATCATTGCTCTACCCATTGGGGTTTTTGTGTCAAACTGTTCTTTAATTGAAACAAAACTTGTATCTACTGCTGTTAATTCTTCCATTAAATTTGAAAAATTTGCTATATTTCTGCTTATCCTATCAAGCCTATAACATATTAAAACATCGTATGGATTTTCCCTTTGGTCTCTTAAAAATTCTCTAAAATGTGGTCTATCAATATTGCCTCCAGAAAATCCCTCGTCTTCATATTCTTTTATTTCAACATCATATTTTTCACTTGGATAATGTGTTTTTATATATTCTCTTGCCAATTCTATTTGATTTCCAATAGAATCTCCCTTGTCAGTATATTTTGATTTTCTTGAATATATAGCAATTCTTATTTTCTTTTTCATTACTATTGACTTTATTCATGGGTTTTTAAATATTCTAATATTTCATTTTTTAACTTTATTTTATCTTTATAGCTTATATCTAAATCTTCAATACTTTTTTTTATTAACATTGCTTTTATAAAAGCAATGTTATTCACATCATCTTCATTTACCTTATTTATTCTTATATTCATATTCTCTTCCTTATACAAAAACAAACATACATAAATTAGTATCTATATATATTTATTTTTAAATTTTCCAACTTATTTTTTTAGGAACATCATTTGTTACAGTTACATCATTTTTCAATTGATATGCTTTTGTTTTATTATTATAATCATATATAGAAGTGTTCCAATTTCTAAAACTTCTATTACTTATCATTTTTCTACTTGATAACTCCATTGTAGCTTGTAAGTGCATCTTTTTTATATATTCATTAAAAATCCTTTCTCGCATTCTTTTGTTTTTTATATATTTTTTTGTTTCTTCCCTATTCTTTGTTTTATTTATACTTTTTCGCTTTTGTTTCTCTAAAATATATCTTTCATCACTTTTTATAACTTCTGTAATATATGCTTTTGATACATTCAAATCTTTTGCTATTTCAGTCGGCAAAAAACCCTTTTCATAATATAAAAAAATTATTTGTTGCTTTTTATTCATTATTTTTCCTTTACTTAATTTTTTACTAACAACTTTTTTTCATGACTGTATAATATAACACCAATAAATGTTATATTAATTAATCTCTAAATCTTTCATTGCTTTTTTAAATTCTTGTTTGTCCATTTTTGATAATGCTTTTACAGTATTACTTTTTTGTCTGTTTAATTCTTTAATATTTCTTATTATGTTACAAGTAAAGAATCCTATTGTAAATCCAAGAATAAATAATACAAAACCCATTTTGTAATAATCCTCCCTTCTTTTTCTCTTTAATAAATAAGAGTGCAATTACAAAATGCGATTGAGCATTTTTATTAAAATTTTTAATATTTTTTAAAAGAGTTTCAACTTATGCGTTGAAACTCTTTTATTTTATCTATTTCTTGTTAATGTCTTGAATATATTAAAAACTATTTCTTGATATAAATCTTCATCAAATTTCATACTTACTTTACAATGTCTTTTTATTAAATTTTGATATGTATCTATGATATTCATTACCTCTTCATCAGTTAATGTAAAATTATTAAATATTTCTTTTTTCATTTCCACTATTCTCCTTTTCTAAACTTTCTTTAATTTTCGCCAATGCAGAATCTTTATATTTTCTTATTGTTCTTCTATTCTTGCTTTCTTGTACTGCTATTTGAGAAATGTTTTTTTGCTCTTGAAATAAATAAAAAAGCACTTCCTTTTCTTCTTTTGGTAGTACTTTCACTAATTTATATAGATCTGGGTTTGACAATACTTTTTCAAATGCATCCTTTTTTACATTTTTTTGTTCCTTTATTTCTATTTCTTCAAAATAGTTTTCTTCATCAATTTTTATATTTTCGTTTAATATTATGTTTGGGTTATTAATTATCTCCTTATTTTTCCTTAAGTACATATTTTTTGCATTTATAACTATACATTCAAGATATTTCTTCTCGTACATATTTAAACTTTCTTTTGTATAATCTTTTTTCATATACAACCTCCAAAACTCAATTTGGCAAAAACCTATTGAGTTTTAGAGGTCAAAAAAGCATTAGACTTTTTAATTCCTCTGTATTCTATAAAAAAAGCTAACTATCATCATAAAATCTCATAAAAACACACCTCCCTTTTCCAATTAGTAACAAATATAATCATTATATAAATAATCCTTTCAAAAATACCTATTTGACCTCAAAAAACAAAATAGGCTTTTGCTAATTGGCATAATACAACATTTTGCAATAATTTCATGTCGCAATTAGCTGTCATAAAATGATACTTTTTACCTCTTCTTTTATTTTCTTGAGTTTTGGATTGAAAAATTTTTGTAAAAAAAGAAGAACTCTGTTGAGTTCTCCTAATCTTATATTTATATGACTTATTGTTCAATTTTTATCATAGTGTTTAAAAAACTTTCTATATATTGAAAAGCCTTTTCTTGATTTCCTTTTGTTAATTTCTTCATTATGCTTTTTATTTCTTTTATTTTTCCATCTATTTTTAAATCTTCTGTTTGTATTTCATCATTTAAAAGATAATCATAACTTAAATTTAATTCGTTTGCAATTATTACAAGTCTTTCAAAACTAATTCCATAAACTCCATTTTCAATATTAGACACATAAGATGCAGATGTTTGCAATTTATTTCCTAATTGTTCCTGTGTAATATTTAATGCATTTCTTTTTTTAGCAATTTTTTCTCCAATCTTTTTATAATCTACCATAACACATTATCTCCTTTTTTAGATAATATATTATGAATTTGTATTTTTTGGAATGTTGTAACGCAAACTTAATGTTTGTATCACTAACATTAAGTTTTAAAAAAAATTACCATTTAATTTCTATATCTTTGTTATCTTTTATGTATTTAACAATTTCCAAAAGTTCTTCTTTGTTTATTTCTTCTTTAAAATATAATCTTAAATATGGTTTTTGATTACCATGTAAAGTATTGTTTTTACTTATTGTATTGTTTTCATTTACTACATTATGTTTGTATAAAATCTCTATTACATAATATAAATAGCATTTGTTTTTTCTTGTTTGTGAAACATTAGCCACCTTATATATACTAATATTTCTTATTTCTTTATTTGAAATTTTTATACTTTCTTCTTCTATAATTGCATTTATAATCCCTACTTTATATCGTTTGGGTAACATTTCTTTATAACCAATTACAGATGTAGTATAAATTATTTCATTTTCTTTATATTTAAATCTTTGTTTTGAATTTATAGGAATTTTATATATCGTTTCTATATTTTCTTCTAATTCTTTTAAAACTATTTTCTTTTTAGTATAACTTCTATATATGTCATCTTCTTTTAATTCTTTGACTGCTATTTCTTTTAGTAATTCACTTATGTTCATTATTTTGTCTTTTCGTGGTTTATAACAAAAAATTATAGAATTTGTTAATATTTTTACAATATCATCTCTAATTATATATTGATTATTTGTATTTCCTAAATATGATATTTCCCATTTTCTATATAATTCTGTATTGTTTTCTAAATATGTATATATATAATCAAATAATAGTAGTAATTCGGTAGACATATCTTTAAATTCTATGTCTATGTTAAACTTTAAAAAATAAGTCGCATGAATTTTATCTTTTACTAAATCGTAATACAATTTAATTTTTTCATTACAATGGTTTTTTACACTCATTCTTCTTGTTGATCTTTTTTCTATATAATAACCTAATTTTTTCAATATAAGCAATATGTGTTCTAATATTATTTGCTCATATTTTTTTATGTTTTGTTCAATTATATTATAATTGTATTCTGGATCTGTACTTCTTTGTTTTTTATACAGAATCATATTATCTATTATTCCCTCTATCTTAAACAACATTTTTATAATTCTCCATTTTTGTATTTAATTATTTATATTGTTCCTTTTGACAAATTCAGCAATAAATTTAAAATTCCTAATTTTGCCATCTTCTCTTATAGGTAACTTTTTCTTTTGTTCTTTATTTTCATCATATAATTTCTGTATTGCATATCTAATGTTTCGTTCAATACATTCTTCTTTTGAATCATATTTTTGATTTATCATTTTATAAATTGTTCCAATTTTTATGTTATTATTAAATTGTTCTGCGTATATTATTATTGCTTCTTTTAAAAATATATAACTTTTTCCTACTGGATGTTTTAAGTTTATAAAGATCTCATCAACTACTTTTTCATATTTTCTCCTCATAATGCCCTTTAAGTTCTCTACCAACTTTTTAAATTGTAATTTTGATACAAATTCGCATTCAAAAAAACTATATATTTGTTCATCCACAAATATGCCTACCTTTGAATTTCCTACATATTTCATATTAGTTATTTCATTATATGATATTTCTTCTGTTATTTTTTCATCTAAATAGTTTATTACTATTTTTTCATTTTTAAATGTTAATTCTAAATTTTTCTTTACTTCATTTGTTTTTAATATTTCATTAATTTTAAATTTTTTCATTTGACTCCTTAATTTTCCAGTTTTCTTTTTGTAGTATATACAAGTTTTATCGTGTTGTCAACAGGTTTTATTTTTTCGTATAAATTGATAATATAATTCATATTATATATATAAAGGAGTTACTATGCAAATAGACAATGATATTATAAAAAACACTATAAGTTCCAACTTAAAACAATATCGTATAAAAGCTAATTATACACAAGATGAACTTGCTGAGAAAGCTAATATTTCATTAAACTTTTTGCAAGATATTGAATATGGTCGTTCAAATGTTAGTATGGTAACATTAGTAAACTTATGTAATGCTCTTAAAATTACTCCTAATGATTTTTTGAGAAATTTTCTCTCTAAAGATTTGGTAACAGATGAAAATCTTTCTCAACAAATAAAACTTTTATCAGAACACGAAAAGAATGCTATTTATACTTTAATACAGTATTTCAATAATAATTGTGAATAGGTAACTTTTAGAATATGTTATGTTGTTTTAAATTATTGTATAATTTGGGACAACATTTTTTTATTATATATTCTATAATACAAATTACTACTGCTATTATAAGCATTATAGCACATACTTGTAATTGAACTTGAACTGCTTGTTCATAAGTCATTCCTGAATCCATTAATTGAAGAATGGTCATTCCCACTTATACCCTCCTTTCTTTCTCTAATAAAATATTATGTATTTTATTTAATACTTGTTTGTTTATATTTACACAGAACAACCATAATAAGTAAATGCTATTTACTTTTTTATTTTATCATATTTTTTATTCTTTTTCAAGCGTTGATTTTTAGTGATTTTTCATTTTTTAAAATATCAAGTACTATTGGATTTAATTAGTAGATATAAATTGCTATACTTTAATAGAAAGGATTGAAAATTATGGCAGAAAAAAATCATATTAATTATATTAATAAACATATTGGATCTCAAATTTTAAAATATAGGACAAAAAATAGTATGACACAAGCTGAACTTGCTGAAAAAACTGATACAACAGCAAAATTTATTTCACAACTTGAAAACGGAAAAACTGGTATTAGAATCGATACTCTTATAAAATATATTAATGCATTAAATATATCCCCTAATGAATTGTTTGATGGTTTATTTAATAATTCTCATCGTTTAAATACTACTTTAAAAAATAAAATACACGAATTAAATGATAAACAAAAAGATCTAGTTATAGATTTTATTAATATGATAATTAAATACGATAACATCATCAATTAAGTTTTTCCTTTTTTTTCCTTTTTTTTCCTTTTTATATTGACTTAGCTTTTTTTAATGTGTTATAATATATTTATCTTATTTAAAGATGCTGTTCGATGCTAAAGTGCAAATTCAGGAGGAAATATTATGCGTAAATGTAAATTTTTATTGAGTTTTGTTCTTACCCTTTCACTTCTTTTCACAGCAACCGTTCCAGCTTTTGCTGCCGAAACATCTTCTGTTGAAACTAAGAGTGTAAGTTCTACGTATGCTCAGAATGGATTGTTATATCGGACAGGTGTAACAACCCCCACTGGTGGCGTCTACTATGCCGTAACACCTCGTCAGGGTGCAAAGTTGAATGTTTGGGTTAAACCTACAAATGGTGTTCGGGTTAGTGTTTGTCATGCAAATGACAAATATAATATCCTTTATACTAGGCATTTTTCTGGCGAAACAGATGCACAAGTTCTCAGCAACTGTGATGGTGGAACTTATTGGGTAAGCTTTTATAATGATGGAGGCAACGGAAGTGTTGATTTCTTGATTTATGAACGTTACTAATTAACATACTGATATTAGTATTGGCATCCAAAATAAGATAATAAAATAATAATGCACTAAAATAGCATCGGAAAAGGAAATCTCTAATGGGATTTCCTTTTTTTATTATCTATTTGCCTTCTTCATAAAATAAAAAATTACCATCTAGATTACTATTTTCAATTTCGTTTCCATTTCTACTAAATAAAAAGTCACCCTTTAACTCATTATAATCCTTCTTTAGATTAAAATATAACCCTAACATAACACAAAAACCGATTACAAAAATAATACTTATAATTAATAGCACTTTACTTAGTTTGTTCATATTTATTCCTCCTTTTAATGATATTCTAGCACATAATTTTCTATTGTTCAATAAAACTTAACAATTTTTAATTAATATTTTACCCATATTCACTTTTAAACATTAGTTCCGAATCTAAGTAATATTCAGTTATGCAATTGTATAGACAGGTAATTAAAAAATTAGTGCTATTTTTTATATTAAATTCTTCTTTTTCTCCTTGTTTATTTAATTTATCAATCATATACATAACAATTCCACTATTTAGTTTTTGCATTTTACTTCTCACTAATGCTTGTGGCAAAATAGCATTATTTATTTTAATCTGTTTTGAAAAATACATTATTTCAAGCAAATTTTCAATTATAGGTTTCATTCTGTATTCGTCAGTCGTCAATAAAAAATCTAATTCACATTTTTTCTTAATTTCCTCTAATGCCTCCATCTCCTCATTATACTGACTGACAGAATTATTATTATATTTATTATTATTAATATTATTATTATTTCTCTGTAAATTTTGCTGTTCTAAAACTGTATTTTTTACATCTTTAGAACTGTAAAATTTACAGTTCTGCTTTTGACATTCTTGTACTTCTTCAAGTTTATATACAAACATTATATTAGGTTTACCTAATCCTTGTCTTTTTTCGTATATTAAGTTAAACTCTTTTAATTCTTTTAAAATTTTTACTATCGTTTTTTCGCACAATCCCAGTTGTTGCTCTAATTCTTCTCTTTTATAGAGTACATATAAGTCCTTTTCTTCATTTATCCAAGTATTCATTTTTGATATTTTTAACCTATCTAATATCAACATATATGTAATTTTAGCCTCAAGTGATAATTTTCTATATTTTTCATTGAATAGAACCTTTGGCATCATATAAAAATTATATATTATTTCATCATCTATTTTATAAAAATTCATACTTTCTCCTTGAAAAAGGGCATTGCTGCCCTTAATTATTTTCTTGTTCTTGATTTTTATAATTCATATTTATTAAATATTTCTTTTGTTCTCTTTCAAAATCTTTTACAAACGAATTTACTGTCCTTTGAATATCCTTTAATCCTTGTTTTAAGGTATCATTGGCTTGATCTACTCCCCA
>CAOKJE010000014.1 GCA_948468505.1 uncultured Clostridium sp.
CCTCCAATACGGACTTTCACCGATTAGCTAAACGACATGCCTGTCGCACATAATTGAAGGACCAAGTCATTTAAACTTGGTCCTTTAGTGAAGAAATAAACTCTTGAAAAATATTTTTGTCAAAAATTATCATTTGTCCATGATAATAGGGATAATCCGTTCTAAAGTTACTTAAGGAATACCCTAACACTGGAATTTCCCTTTTTTGTTCCTGTAACCACTCCATCAGTTTTTCTCCAGCTCTAGACACTAGCCGTGGCTCTTTGCCTTCATTTAAGTAACAACTACCATCTGCTACAATAGCAGTTACTTGATTTTCTTTCAAGTACTCCTTAGCTGTTTCCAATGCTCCAACAACTTTTACCTCAAATCCCCATTGCTTAGCTACTTTCTCCACTCTCCATACTTTTGTTGGAGAATCGTCCATAATCAATATAGTCCGTTTCATATTTCTCCTCTCTTTCCGCTCTTGAGCGATTTTTTGGTTATATCCTAATTATACTATAAATTCACATAAAAATCAATTTTCACCCAATCAGTAGCTTAACAACAATCAAGCAAACTGCTCCAGGAAGACCAAGCAGTCCGTATCAAAATACTTGTAAAAAAATTTAAGCCAATGTGAAACCCAAAACTTGCCCCTACTAAGTTAATCACAAAAATAGAAATACCACCTAAAATAGAATTAAATACTAATTTTAATATCTTCTTTAGTGGTAATATAAAAATTCTTCCAAATATAAAAATAAAGCAAATACAGGCTAAAAATGTAAGTATATTTGTATCCATAACTTTCAACTCCCAAACTTTCTACTACCATTTGTATGTTGAAATTAGGACAAATATTACTCTACCCCGCTTCTTCTTCATCCCACAAAGAAAACTTAATATCCATAATCATATCAACTTCAATCCCCTTCGCCTTTGCCATCTTAATCAAATAATTCAATTTAGCTTGATTTGCCTTAATTTGATACGTATAATAATCAACCAAATCATCTTGAGCATACTCAAAATTACGATTCGCCGCCTTTAACTCTTCTCTAGCAGTTATAATCGCTCTTACCAGTTCTTTTTCCTTCTCCATTTCCGTCTTTTCCACAATTTCTTGTTCTCTCACATAATAGTCATTTTGCATAATCTGTCTCCTTTAACTTTTTTCATAGTATATTCAATTTTTGCCATATTTATTCACTTCAACCTAAAATATCAATTCTTGCTAAAAAGCACCTAAAAATTTCAATTATTTTTCCAAAAGTCTTGTTTTTTTCGCCATTTTGTAGGATAATATATATGTACGATTATAAACTTAAGAAAGGGAATATTAGCATGAAATATATCGATAAATTATTAAAAAAATTAAATACCAATCGAAACACATTTGCCACCTACCTACTAACACTACTTACTGCTTACCTAGTAGTTGACAGAGTAGTAGAAATGTTATTAATGTCTTTTACTGGTGTTTCGTATTCTTATTGGGGACCACTTCAATATGCTTTAGCCTTAGCATGTCCATGCTTTGCTTTTGCCTTCACCCCAAAATCAAAATTTTGTAAAAATAAAGGATATAAAGTAAAACTATTTTACTTATTTTTAATCGCCTTTTATGTAATTGCTATTTCTATGATTACACAATGGGTCAACATGGGAGCTTGGCTATTCCTATTATCAGTACCAGATTACACTGAATTAATTACGGAATTTTCAGAATTAGTAACCCCCGCCTTAATTGGGCTTGCCATCTACTTCCCATTAGTCACAGTATATCCCTTCTTTAAATGGATTTACTTTGGCATTAACGACAATCCACTAAAAGTACGTTCTATTTGGGACTTTCGTGGAATCGATTTATCCGACAAAAAAGAAGGTCATGGACCATACACCTGTGAAGTATATGTATGTACAGACGACGACTATAACAAAAAAATTGTCATGCCAGAAACCTCTAGATACCAATCCCTATTAGTATGTGGTGGCTCTGGAACAGGAAAAACCTCTTTAATTTATGAACCTCTAATGGCAAAAGACATCGAAAGAAAATACTTCTTCAAAGAAGCCTCTAAAGAATTAGGCTTTACCGCTTTAAAAACAGGAATTGCCACCTTAAATAAACCATTTGACAATGACTACCTAAATAAAAACTTTAACTTAAATATGATAACACCTGTAGCTGGAAAAGAAGGATTATTCAACACCTATTTAAAGAAAATGATTTTAGGAACCATTAACGGAGAAAACGTTTATCGAAACTTAGGACTTACCCTAATGGCACCAGATTATGAGGTAATTGACCATATGACAGCTGTTTGTAAAAACTTTGGAATCGACTATGATGTAATTGACCCATCTTCCAAAACCTCAATTGGTCTAAATCCATTCACTTACGAAGATCCAGCAAAAATTGCAGTAACCATAACTTCTGTATTAAAAACCATGTTTATGGTTAGTCATGATGACCCAGAAGAAGCTTACCGTGCCGATGTTTCAACACAAGCCATTGAAAACGTAACCATTCTTTTAAAAGAAATCTATCCAAGAATGAATAATGGTGCCTTACCTAATATGGAAGACTTATTAAAACTATTTACCAACTTTGAATTAATTGAAAAAATGTGTGAAATCATGGCACATGACGAAGAACTAAAAGAAAAATATTCAATACAACTTACCTACTTTAAAAAATACTTTTATAAAGATGCTCCTGGAAGAAATGAAATCGAAAAATACATTTATACAGCCGTTAGTCAATTAGACAATTTATTAAGAATTCCAGGAATCAAACCAATTTTGTGTAACAGACGTAACAACGTAAACTTTGACAAATTCCTATAAGAAGGAAAAATAACCTTTATCTGTACTAGACGTGGCGACTTAGGAGCAGCAGGTCATAGAGCATTTGGACTATTCTATCTAATTTCTATGCAAGACGCAATCCTTAGAAGACCTGGAACGGAAGGCACTCGTACTCCATATTTCCTATATGTTGACGAATTTGCTGATTTTATTTGTAGAGCTACTGAGCCAATGTTTACCCTATATAGAAAATTCAAAGTTGGATGTACCATTTCTGTACAAAGCTTATCACAATTAGAACTACATGGACAAAAAGATAACTACAAAAATCTTATTCTATCTAACTGTGCTAACAAAATCTTTACTGGAAACGCAGAGTATAATGAACTTGAATGGTGGTCAAAAGAATTTAGTAGCCGTAGGGAATGGGTATACTCTAGTAATATGGATGGTGATAAGTTAGAATATGAATCTAAAATGGGTGGTGTATCTTGGAAATATGTTACCATCTTAAAAGAAGGAAAACTACAAGCCCTAACATTAGGAAAATGTGGTTATAAAATCAAAGGTGATAAAGGTTTCCAACAATGTGGTTGTGGACTACTAGAATTCTTACCTTCTAAATATAAAGAACCACAAAAAATCAGAACCTATGAATTTGGTAAATATACCACTGGTGTTGCTTCCTCTACTGAAGGCGATAGTGATACCAGTAAGAAAAAATTTAACTTAAAAAATATAGATTTTACAGACGAAAGAAATGAATTTAATCCAGTTCAAACAGATGTGACAGATTCAAAATACCTATTTGATAATGAAGATGCCATTATCGTGAATTTCAAAAAAGGAAATTCAACTAATAATTAACCAAAAAATTGCCAGAAGGACAAACCTTTTTGGCAATTTTTTTGATTTCTTTTTAAATTTGAATTCCTATTAATTCTAGTAAAATTCCTGCTATTACGCCTATGCTATATAACAAAACAACAATTTTAATATTTTCTTTTATTCCCTTGTTCATTTTAAATAACACAGCCAAGCCTACACCTGCTCCAACTAAAAGTCCTGAAATCATTGTAGCTGCTGAAATGATATGGTCTAAATACATTCCGTGTTAAAATAACAGAAGATGCACAGTTCGGAATTAATCCTATCAAGCCAGCTATCATGGAACCTAAAATTGGCTGATTTTTTAAGAAACCATAAATATGTTCTTCTCCTATTAAATCAATTGTTAAATTCAGAATGATAGTAACTAGTAAAATGAATATAAATATATTCAAAGTATGCTTTAATGCTGATTTTATTATCCCATGCTCACAATGGCAATGTTCTTTTTCACATAAGTCTATAATTTTTTCTTCTTCTTGTTCTTTATTTTTTAATCTAATAAATAAATCAATTACAAATCCAGCTATTGTTCCAATTACTAGTTTAATTCCTAATATTGTTAAGATTGTAGTAATTGGTACTGCATTTGATAAAAAAATGGGTAGCATCTCGTCTGAGGTAGAAAGGTATACTGCAATTAAGGTTCCTAAGGTAATTACTCTTGCTGCATATAGGTTCGTGGCAGAAACGGAAAATCCACATTGTGGAAATATTCCTAATATACTTCCTATGAAAGGTCCATACTTTCCTGATTTTTTGATGGTTTCTTTGGTCTTGTCCTTTGTTTTGTGCTCAATGTATTCCATGATTAGATAGGTTATAAATAAAAATGGAACTAATTTTATGCTGTCTATAATGGCATCTAATAATAAATCTAACATTTATTTTCTCCTTTTTCTTTTGTTTTTATATGATACCATATATTTCAAATTTTTTCAAGCAATTAGAATTCTTGTGCTTACATTTTTTCTTTCCCAACATCATAAAAAGAGCAATCAAGAACTATATCTTCAATTGCTCCTTCTTCCCTATCTTCTCCTACAACAACAGTTACCATTATTGTTGTTACTATTACAATTACCATTCGTATTATTAGGAATAATATTAATTCGTGCACTCAAACCATCTGAATTGCTAATTTGATAGGTGCATCCATTATCATTTTGATTACATCCACAGCCCGAATTATCATTTTGCACATTACTAATGGTTAATACATCACTAGTATTATTATTTTCCCTACAACCACACATAGTTCTTTGGTTACAGCATCCATTATTTCCTATTCTTTCTAATAATCTTCCTATCACACAAGTTATGTAGGCAGTAAGAAAGCTAATAATAGCATATACAATTGCTGCAATTAAAAAGTTTAGGTTATTTACTACAAAAGTGACAATTAAAAAAATAGCAAATATGATGGCAGCCACTAGTACTGGGCATTTTAGAATTTTTTGCAAAGCAACTGAAATAATAATAACAGCAATTGGTAATGCAAAAAATATAAGTAAAGTGTTCATTTTTTCTCTTCCTTTCCTTTTTTACTATATTTTATGCAGTTTTGCTGTTTTTGTTAATGGCTTGAATATTCTACTGTTACCAAATATAATCCTTGTGGTGGCAAGGTTTTTCCAGCTTTGTTTCTGTTTTTTTCTTCGATTATGCTTGTAATTTCTTCTGGTTCTATATTTCCTAATCCTACTTCCACTAATGTTCCTGCTATAATTCTTACCATATTGTATAAAAAACCATTTCCTGTTAGTTCAATCCATATTCTCCCTTCTGGTTTTTCTAGTACTTGTGCTTGATAGATGGTTCTTACGCTACTTTTAGAACTGGTTCCGCTTGCTTTAAAGGCTTTAAAGTCATGCTCTCCTTCGAAAAATTTTACGGCTTGCTTCATTTTTTCTACCTCTAATTTTTGTGGAATATGGGTTTCTAAATTTCGATAAATGGCAGTTCCTATTTCCTGATTATTTATGATATAGCGATAGGTCTTTTTTTTGCAAGATAACCTGCTATGAAACTTCTCCTCTACTTCTTCTGCTGATTTTATGATGATTGATTTTTTTAAGTTACTGTTGATAGCAATCGCAAATTTTTCAATGGGAATGTTGGAATTTGTTTTGAAATTGGCAACTTGCCCGAAGTGCATGTACGCCACTATCGGTTCTTCCAGAGGCAAATAGTTCTATTTCTTCACCGGTTATTCTTTCAATTGCTTTTTCTATAGTGCCTTGTATATTAAGTTTGTTTGGCTGTTTTTGCCAACCGATTAAATTCTTTTCCGTCATATTCTATGGTTAGTTTTATATTTCTCATTCTTACTCTCCGTTCGTTTCTATTATTTAAAATGCTAGTACAGTCTTATTATAGCTTTCAATCTATAAACAAAAGTCGCTTTCGATAGCGACTTTATTTGCTTTCTTGTTTTTCGTTTTCTTCTTGCTTCTTTTCTTCTTTTATTTTTTTGGCTTTTTCTTTTCTTTCTTTTTTCTCTTGTGTAAATCTTTTGGTTACGACATTGCTGATTAAAATTTTCTTTAAAACATCTTCTCTTACATCAGCAATTAATGTTCCATCTTTTGCAACAGACATTTTTCCGGTTTCTTCTGAAACAATTACTACAATACTGTCTGCTTCTTTGGATATTCCAATTGCTGCTCTGTGTCTGGTTCCTAATTCTTTAGCAATATCTTTGTCATCTGCTAATGGTAACATACAAGCCGCTGCTGCAATTTTGTTTCCAGAAATAATGACTGCCCCATCATGTAGTGGTGTTTTTGGTTCAAAGATGTTAACTAATAGTTGTGGTGATACTTCTGCTTCCATAGAGATTCCTGTTGCTATGATGTCTTGTATTTTGATGTCTCTTTCTATGACAATTAATGCACCTGTTTTTGCTTTAGATAACTCTGTTGCCGCAATTACTATTTTATAAATATCTTCTTTTGTTTTGGTAGATACATCCTTGTCAATTCCAAAAAATCTTGTTAATTTATTAGTACCTAGTTGCTCTAATCCTCTTCTTAACTCTGGCTGGAATATAACGATGATGGCAATTACTCCTAAATTCATAATACCTGTTAAAATCCAGTTTAAAATTCTTAAATTGAATAGTCCGACTTATCCAAGTGGCAATGATTAAAAGTGCTATTCCCTTGATTAGTTGCCATGCTCTAGATCCTTTTACCATTTTTAAAAAGCAATATAATAAAAATATCACAATTGCTAAGTCTACTAGTAGTGTAATTAATTCTAATGGATTTGCTTGCAATGATTTGATATATGTCATGATATTGTCTTTGTAAAAATTTTCCCAATTCATTCCTAAATTTATTACCATTTATTTCTCCTATTCTTTTGTAATGTTTTATGCCATTAGTGCATAAACAAGTGTAATTCCTGTTCCTGCTACCATTAGTAAGGCTAATACGCCTGCCATGATTTTTACAAATATTTTACTTTTATCAAAATTTTTTGTTTTGTTTTCTTTATTTTTCATTTGATTTTCCGCCCTTTCTTTTTATTTACTACTTATTATTATATCATATTTTGTCAAGTTTTCAATTGTTTTCGTGACATTTCCAAAAATTTCGTCTTATTCTTATTTTATGATTTCTAATATTACTTTTTCTTTTTTTACTTCGTTTGGTGAAATTTTAATAACGCTATCTAATAAAGTCTTTACTTCTTCACATTTTTCTTGACAATTTGCGTGAACATAGCCTAGGGTGTCCCCTAAATTTACTTTATCTCCTACTTTTTTGTTTAGCACAATTCCTACACTTGGGTCAATGGTATCTTCTTTTTTGTTTCTTCCTGCCCCTAGACTACTTGCTAGTTTTCCCACTTCTTTACTATCAATTTCTCCGAATATAGCCATTTTCTTTGCTATATACTGGCTCTATCCATTTTGCTTTTGGTAGCTTGTTTAGGTCTTCGATATAAGAAATGTCGCCACCTTGTCTTTCTATTAAGCTTAAAAATTTTTGATAGGCTTTTTGGTTTTGTATGTTTTCCAATAGCTTATTTTTGTTTTCTTCTAAGTTCTCTCCTTTTCCTGCTAGTTTTATCATATAGCTTCCTAAAGTTAATACCACTTGTTTTACATCTTCTGGCATTTCTCCTTTTAAAAACTTAACTGCCTCGATTACTTCTAATGCGTTTCCTACAGCATTTCCTAGTGGTTCATTCATATTGGTTAAAACACAAATTGTTTCTCGGTTTGCTAGCTTTCCTATTTCAATCATTGTGGTTGCTAATTTTCTTGCGTCTTCCCTGTTTTGCATGAAGGCTCCTTTTCCCACTGTTACATCTAATACAATTTTTTGTGCTCCACTTGCTATTTTTTTACTCATAATGCTAGAGGCAATTAACGGAATACTTTCTACACAAGAAATAGCATCTCTTAACGCATATAATTTTTTATCTGCTGGTGCTAAGTTTAGTGTTTGCGAAATCATACTGATTCCAATTTCCTCTACATTTTTGATAAATTGCTTCATTTCTACTCCTGTTTGATAGCCTGGTATAGCTTCTAATTTATCTACTGTTCCTCCTGTAAATCCTAGCCCTCTTCCTGACATTTTGGCTACTGGTATACCGAAGAGAACTGACTAGTGGTAATAAAATAAGAGAAACCTTGTCTCCAACGCCTCCTGTTGAGTGCTTGTCCACAATTATCTCTTTTAGTGTGGATAAGTCTAATATTTCTCCAGAGTTTGCCATAGCAAGTGTTAAGTGTGTTGTTTCTTGGTCTGTCATTCCATTTAAAAAGATTGCCATCACAAGTGCAGATGCTTGGTAGTCTTTTACGTTTCCTTTGGTGTATTCTGTTATAAAGTATTCAATTTCTTGTTGGGTTAATTCTTGTTTTTCTCTTTTTTTCTCTATAATATCTATAATTCTCATTGTTTTTGTTTCCTTTCTTTTTTCTATTTGCGTTTTTATGTAAAATGTGCTATAATCTTGTTGGTAATTAGCCCCAAGTGGGTGTAATAATAGTCAGTAATGGCTATTCCTTCGTTAGAGGGGAGGTAGGTATTTTGAAAAAAGTTTCTACATTTTTTAAAATACTTTTAGCAGGAACTACCTTGGTTACTGCTAGCTCGACTATTTGTCTTGTTCTTCAGCTTATAAAATCAACGATGTCTTTAGGGAATCGGGATGACTTATTAGGTTTTCCTGAACTTGATTCTCCCGAAGACAATTCAATGGCGAGTTTCAAGTAAAAAATAGCACGGAAGAAGGGGAACCTTTTTCCGTGTTGTTTTTTAATGTTTTTAAAAGCTCTGTTTCAACAAAAGTTTCCTATTTATTACACAAAATTCTTGGTAAAGCTTCTTCTATGAATAGGGCACAAGCCATACTCTTTAATAGCTGCAATATGTTTTGCTGTTCCATATCCTTTATGACCTAGAAAACCATATTGAGGGTAAATTTCGTCCCACTGCCTCATAATTCTATCCCTTGTTACTTTTGCTAATATAGATGCTGCTGCTATGTTATAACATTTGGCATCTCCTTTGATAATGGCATCATAAGGAATTCCTTTGGTGTCAATTCCTGTTAAGGCATCTACTAAAATTAAATCTGGTTTTATTTCTAATTCCTCTACTACTTTTGTTACTCCTTGTTTGGTGGCATTTAAAATATTAATTTCGTCAATGACGTCTTGTCCAATAATGGCAACAGAATAACTAATGGCTTCTTCTATAATTTGGTCATATAGTTTTTCTCTTCTTTTTTCTGTTACTTTTTTAGAGTCATTTACTCCTTCTATCATAGAGTCTTTCGGCATGATAACGCCTGCAACTACTACTGGTCCGGGCTAAGGGCCCTCTTCCTGCTTCATCAATACCACATATGTTTTGGAATCCTTTTTGGTATAATTCTTTTTCCATTTTCTTTAGGTTTGTTAGTCTTTCTATTTCTTTTTCTTTCATTTTTTACATTCCTTAATTTTTATTGTTCTTGTTCAATATCTGATAGTGAATATTTCCCATTGTATCCTGGCAAGTAATAAATTTGTACAGATGCGTCTATTTCATTAAATTCTATTATATAGTCTTCTTCCTTTTTTAGTTTTTCTAGCCCCCATTTTTGCTTGGTTTGTGTAGTTAATTGGTAACACGCATTTTTGTCCATTACTCCTATTGGTGGTATGTCTTCTGCTAATTTTAGTTCTTGTCCGCCATATATTTCCTCTCTTACGGCTGTAGTTTTTTCTTCTCTTTCTTCTTCTGAAACAATTCCAATTCTAAAATTAGCCTCTTCTACATACTCCTTTGCCTTTGCTTGGATAAATAGCATATTCGTTTTTAATTCTTCTAATTTTGCTCTTTGTATGGTTTCTTTTCCATTATAAATACTAATTCCAGCTATAATTAATAGTACTGTTATGGTTATTATTAAAGCAACTAATGTAATTCCTTTGTTTTTCTTATTCATAATTCTCTCCTTTTTTTCTAGGTTGTAGCATAGTTTTATTTTGTTTTCTACATTATATATTTTTATAAAAATATTTTCAATACATAGTCAAATTTTTTTCACACAAATTTCACAAATCTCTTGTATTATATTGGCATAATAGGTTATTATATTAATAGCCATTTAATTTTAGGAGGTAAAAAACAATGGAAGAAAATGAAAAAAAAGAACAAAACAATCCAAATTTTAAAACGGTTCAAAATCCAAATACATATAAAAACATTTATAAATCCGAACCACACACAAAAGCAAAAATAGGGTTTACCAAAAGTATTTTTATCCCTTTTTTAAGTCGGAGTAGTTGGATGCGCAGTCGTACTTGGTACTTGCTTTGGTATTCCTTCTATTCGTTCTAAAATAATGAAGGAAGGTTCTTTTACATCTAGTTCTAATTCCCACTCTCAAAATTCTCGGATATGTTAGCCAAACTTCACTTTCTAACTATTCAGATACTGCTGTTTATGCCGCTAACAAAGTATTACCATCTATTGTAGGAATTAATGTAGAATATAGTGTAAATTCTCCTTTTTCTATGTTTGGAAAACAATCTTCTCCAAGCACCGCTTCTGCTAGTGGTTCTGGAATTATTATGAGTGAAGACGGTTATATCTTGACCAATAATCATATTGTAGCTACCACCTCTTCTGAATCTTATTATGAAGTATCACAAGCTACAAAAATTACTGTTACTTTATTTAATGACGAAACTGAATATGAAGCAAAAATTATTGGAACTGACGAACAAACAGATTTAGCCGTTATTAAAATTGAGAAAAACGGGCTTTCAAAGGCCGAATTTGCAGATTCTGATAATATAAAAGTAGGAGAATTTGCCATGGCTGTTGGAAATCCTTTAGGCATGCAAAGTAGCATTACTTGTGGCGTAATTAGTGCTGTTAATCGAGAGGTAACAGATAGTGATGGAAAGAAATTCACTTTAATTCAAACAGATGCTGCTATTAACTCTGGTAACAGTGGAGGTGCTTTGGTAAATAGTGAAGGTAAAGTAGTTGGTATTAATACCTTAAAACTTTCTGGAACAGGAATTGAAGGAATGGGCTTTGCCATTCCTATCAATAGCACCACTGATATTTCTTCACAATTAATTCAATATAGCAAAGTTAAAAGACCTTATATTGGTATTTCTGGAATGGATTTGACAGAAAATACAGCAAAGGCAAATAATTTAGTAGTTGGCATCTATGTAAAATCAATTGACGATTTTTCTGCTGGTGAAAAGGCTGGTATTAAAATTGGTGATGTTATTGTTGAAGCAGATGGCAAAAAGGTCACTAAAATGGATGAATTAAATGAGATTAAGAATTCTCACCAAATTGGAGACGAAATGAAAATTAAGGTAAATCGTGATGGAGAAGAAAAAGAATTAACCATTAAGCTAGGGGAACAACCTTAGGAAAATAAAGAGCTTCCTATATATTTTAGGAAGTTCTTCTTAATAAATTCTTCACGATTCGTTCACACAATGGACAAAATCTATTGGTAAAATACAGTCATAGTCAAGTAAAACTCTTGACTTAAAATAAAAAATATCCCCTTTTATTTTCAAAAGAGAAGGCGTGTATCATTTAGAAACCGCCTCTCTTTTTTATATTACAACCAAATCCACTTCACTAGTAAACGTATCATTTCCATAAGGATAAATAATATATAGCGTTTGATTGGTTAAATAAAATTGCTTTGAATTTTCTATTTTATATCTATCATTTCCAGCATCTCTACTATAAATATTATACCCTAAGTTTTTTAAATCCTCTACTTTTTTTTGCTCTATTTCAATTTCACTTCTTATTTTATTTTGCATTTGTTCTTGTTCTATGTTTTCAATTCTTAATACTTCTTCTAAACTGATTTCTTTGTTATTTCTCAAGTCATAATTATAGGTCTCTATAATTACTCTTTGCGCACTTGTCCCTTCTTTTAAATTAGAATGTATGACAACTGATAAAATCCCTTCTTTTACACTTGCTGCATATTCTACGGTGTAAACTGTGTTTTTGTTTTCGCTTTCTAGTATGCTATTCGTTTTTTCTACAAAAGTTTCTATTTCCTTGTTGTATTCTTCTACTACTTTGTTTTTGATATTAATGTAAGGTATATGAACCTCCACATCATAGTTGTTTACTTTACTTTCTTTTTTTTCTGTTTTTGTATAAACAAGTGGCTTGTCTTGTTCTTTCTTTTTGCCGTCATGCTCTTCTTCATTTTCTAAACTATTGGTAAAGATTTGCTCAAATTCTGCTTTGAGCCTGGCTTTTTCTTCTTCTGTCTTATTTCCTATTTGGGTTTCTTTTTTGATTCCAAATATATCAATTCTTGCATAAAATTGTACATAAGAAGCAATAATCAAAGAAACGATACATACTAGAATAATGATTACATATATGGCTATTTGCTTTTTATTAAATACTTTTTTTTCTGGTAATACAACTTTCATGCTAACTCCTTTTTTGTTTTATTTTCATTTATTATAGCATTTGTTATTTTTTTTGGCAATGTTTTTTGGAATGATTTTGGGGACGGAGGAAAAAATCATTCCAAAAAACTACCTGTTAAATATTGACTATTTTGCAATTTTGAGATATCATAGTATGGATTAAATTTAAATAGAAATGAGGAATAAAAACGTATGTTATGTTCAAAATGTAATCAAAACCCAGCCATACTTTTTTATAAAAAAATAGAAAATGGAAAAGAATCCATGGAAGGCTACTGCTACGACTGTGCCAAAAAAGAAGGCATCAATCCAAACGAAGTGTTAGCCAGTCAACATGATATTTTATCAAAAGACAACGTAAATTTAAGCGATATGACCAAGCAATTTGAAAGCATCTTTAAAGACTTAGCAGAAAACATCAACTTAGAAGACATTGAAAATATTGAAGGCGCCATTACCTTTGAAAACGCGGATTTAGATGGTAATGAAGACGGTCCCAAAATAGCAGGTGCCGCCATTCCCCTTGGTTCTATCTTCTCTAATATGTTCCCTAATGGAAATCATAAGAACAAAGAAGAACAAGAAGAGCCAATGGGTGGTAGAAAAAAAGTTAAGGTAGAAAAAAAGAAAAATACCAAGCAAAGTAAAAAGAAAAAGTTTTTAGATACTTATGGAACGAACCTAACTAACAAAGCTAAAAACAATGAAATTGATATTGTTGTTGGAAGAGATAAAGAAATTCAAAGAATTGTTCAAATTTTAAATAGACGCTCTAAAAACAATCCTTGCCTAATTGGAGAGCCAGGTGTTGGTAAAACTGCAATTGCACAAGGTTTGGCTATTAAAATTGCTAACCAAAATGTACCTGCTAAGCTTTTAAACAAAGAAGTTTATTTGTTAGATATGACTGCTGTTATTGCTGGTACCCAATTTAGAGGACAATTTGAATCAAGAATGAAGGGCATTATTGACGAATGTAAAGAATATGGAAATATCATTTTAGTCATTGACGAAATTCATAATATCATTGGGGCAGGCGATGGTGAACACTCTATGAATGCGGCTAACATTTTAAAACCAGCTCTATCCAATGGAGAAATCCAATTAATTGGAACTACCACTTTAAAAGAATATAGAAAATACATTGAAAAAGATTCCGCTTTAGAAAGAAGATTCCAACAAGTTTTAGTAGAAGAACCAAATATTGACGATTCCATTGGCATTCTGGAAGGTATTAAAAAATATTACGAAGAATATCATAAAGTAAAAATCTCTACTGATGTCATTCGTCAGGTAGTTATCATGTCTGAAAAATACATTCATGACAGATTTTTACCAGACAAAGCTATTGATATTTTAGACGAAGCTTGCTCTAGGATTAACCTAGAAAATAAAGAATTATACAAGCTAGAAATGCTAAAACAAGAGCTTTCTAAAGTGCAAGCAGAAAAAGAAGAAGTCGTGGCAGCAGATTCAACAGAAGACTATCAAAGAGCTGCTGACCTAAAAACACGTGAATGTCAATTAATTGAAGAAATTGACAAACTAAACAGTAAAATGAAGTTAAAACAAATTACTGTTCAAGATATTGCAAACGTTATTGAAAGTTGGACAAAAATACCAGTTAAAAAAATTACAGAAGCTGAAACGCAAAAACTATTAAACTTAGAAACTAACCTTCATAAACGAATTATTGGGCAAGAAGAAGCCGTTAGCAGTGTAGCAAGAGCCATTCGTAGAAATCGTTCTGGCTTACAAAGTACCAAAAGACCTCCTTCTTTTATCTTTGTTGGACCAACTGGTGTTGGTAAAACAGAACTTGCCAAATCCCTTGCTTATGAAATGTTTGGAAGTGAGGATGCTATGATTAGAGTTGATATGTCTGAATATATGGAAGGACATTCTACCTCTAAATTAATTGGTGCACCTCCAGGATATGTTGGTTATGACGATGCTGGACAATTAACCGATAAAGTAAAAAGAAAACCTTATTCTATTATTCTTTTAGACGAAATTGAAAAAGCTCATCCAGATGTCTTTAATATCTTACTACAAGTATTAGACGATGGAAAACTAACTGACAGTCAAGGAAATTCTGTTAGTTTTGCCAATACCATTATTATTATGACTTCAAATGCTGGCTCTAACTTAAATAACAATTCTATTGGTTTTGGTGGGCAAACCATTAATAAAAACAAGATAATAGATAGTCTAAAAGATGTATTTCGTCCTGAATTTTTAAATAGAATTGACGAAATTGTGGCTTTTGATAGTTTAAATAAGGAACAATTACTACAAATTGTTGATTTGATGCTAAAAGACACCATGAAGGCTTTGCAAGAAAAAGATATTAAGCTTGATATTCATAAAAAAGCAAAAGATTTTGTCTTAGAAAAAGGAACGGATGTAAAATTTGGTGCAAGACCTTTAAGAAGAGCTATTCAAAAGTATATTGAAGACGAACTTGCAGAACTAATTTTACGTAGCGAGCTTTTAGATGGAAATACAGCAACTGTTACTTTAAAAAATGATAAATTAAATTTTGAAATAAAATAGGAGTAATTTTATTATGTTAAAACATGTACCCAATATCTTAACTGTTATTCGACTTTTATTGATACCATTTATTGTGTTTTTTATCCTTACTGGACATTATATATTAGCTTTTATCTTTTTTACAGTATCTGGTATCACTGATATTGCTGATGGCTTTATTGCTAGAAAATTTAATTTAGTTTCCAATTTTGGAAAACTAATGGATCCATTGGCAGATAAATTAACCCAAATTGCAACAATTGCTTCTTTAGTATTTTCTGATATTATTCCTATTTGGATTCTGCTAATTGTATTTTTAAAAGAATTTATTATGATTTGTGGTGCCTCTTTCCTTTACGGAAAAGATGTTGTTGTTTATAGTAAATGGTACCGGAAAGCTTGCCACAGTTTTACTTTACTTTGCTATTGTTATTTCTCTTTTATTAAAACAATACGAATTAACTGGTATTTGGGAACAAGTGGATCTTGGTATTTTTGCCTTGGCATTACTTTCAACGATTTTTTCTTTGATTATGTATGTGAAGGATTTATACCAAAAAGGTTTTATTGATAAACAGGATTTGAAAAAAGAAGTTACTGTTGATAAGAGGGATTAAGGGGACGTTCCTTAAAATCCCTCTTTTTTTATTTTACTCAAAATCCTCAATTAAATGATTTAAATTTTGTTTGCCATTTACTCCGTATACCTTTTTCCATTGTAATCTTGTCTGTTTCTGGCAAATATTCCGTTGTGATTCCTGTAACTTCTATCTCTTTTTCAGTACCATCTTCTAGTATTTGATAAATTGCAACTTGTCCTTCTTTATCTTTTACTAGATAATGTTCCCCACAATTTCCTTGTTTTTCTTGTTGCAATACTACTTCATTACTTGCGAAGCTTTCCACCTTATAGTCCTGATACTTTTCTTCTATTTCGATTTTACTTAAATTCACCATATCTTGTGGTAAATTTTCATATTCTTGTTTGGTGTGACCGCATCCGCAAAAAAAGTGTTTTGGTTGTTAATGCGCAGTTAGGTGATGTTTTTTCTTCTCCGAGTGTTGACTTTTACGGTATTGTCATATTCCATTTGCTCATATTCGTCAGTGCAGTCGTCTAAAATCTCTTCTTGTGCTATTTCCTGTATTTCTTGTCCTGGAGCTTCTTCTTTATGGTTTGGATGAAATAGTATGACTGCCGTAAACATGGCTCCTATTACTACCATTACTGCTGTTAAAGCTATTATTATTTTGTTCATAAATCTAACTCTCCTCTTTTTATTTTTTAGTAGTATTTACAGAGTTTGTTAAATTTATGCAATTTTTTAATTTGTTTTTAAATAGCTAGTTACTGCTTTTTTTATTAATTCATTAATGGAAATATTTTTTTCGATTGATTTCATTTTCGCTTTATTATGGAGCTCTACTCCTAATCTAACATTTAGCGATCCTTTACATTGAAGTTCTGGTTCTACCTTAAGTTCTCTACAAGTCTTTAAATAATGGTCAATTGCATCTTTAAAGTCCTTTTTCAATTCTTTTACAGTTGTTCCTTCAAAAGAAATAATATCGTTTTTTAGCCCTTCAATATATCCACAAAAGCATTCGTCTTCATCGCTATATTTTATTTCTGCCCAGTATCCTTTATATTTCATAATATTGTTCATTTACAATGCCTCCATTTCATTTATCTTCTTTATCAACATATTTATTTGATAAGGTTTTAATATATTGGTTGGATGTGGTTTGTGCAATTCTATTTTAACATTATCTCTATTGGTAAATACTACTCTTGAGCCTGATGTCTTTCCCTTATTATTTTCATATTATTATATCACTCCTTTTGAATTTTTGCAACTATTTTTAGTCGCTTTTTTGTTTTATTAACTTTCTTACCTTGAATTCCCCCTTACTATTGACGTAAGTCGAAATCTCCCCATCTTCGTCTGTTCGATAAATCTTTACATTCAAAGCCTGCAACCTTTCTAAAACCTCTTCATTGGGATGCCCAAAATTATTATCCTTACCAACTCCAATCATACAAGTTTTAGGAGCTACCTCCTTAATAAATTCTTCTGTAGACGAGGTTTTAGAACCGGTGATGTGCAACCTTTAGGATATCAGCTTTTAAGTTAAACTTCTTTTCTAGTAGCAACTTTTCTGCTGGTTCTTCAATATCTCCTGTAAAAAGCATCGAAAACTGATTATAATGTAGCTTGGCAACAATCGAATTGTTATTTAAAGCTTTTTTCTCTATCAAGTCATCTTGTGGCCACAAAAACTCAAAATAAATTCCGTTTTCTAATGACAACCTATCTCCTTTTTTTACAATTACTACAGCCATGTTTTTTTCCTTTACTAGTTTGAGAAATTCTTGGTATTGTTTGGAGTCTTCTTTTTGTTTCGAAATAATAACATTTTTTACTGTTAGCTCCTCCATAACACTTAGCAAGCCTGCTACATGGTCTAAGTCAAAATGACTGACTATTATATAATCTAACTTTGTATAGCCTCTATCTAGCAAATAAGGAATTACCGTTTTCTTTCCTACGTCAAAGTCACTTGCTATACTTCCCCCTCCATCAATTAAAATCGTTTTATTTTTAGGGGTTACTAAAAATGTACAATCTCCCTGTCCTACATCTACAAAATAAATTTTTAAATTCTTAGGAAATATACTAAAACTAAAAAAAATAAGAAATAAAACTATTATTATAACTGGAAAATATTTTTTCTTTTTTTGCCTCCATCGATAGCGAAAAAGAGCAATCATATTTTTGAATCTTTTCTGAGTTGTTGTTGGTCTTTTTTCTTTATAGATATGATACGTTAAATAGGAAAACAGAACCACTAAAAAATAACAAATGATACTCACCACACTTGGTGTTGTCATATAAATTTTGGAACATGGAAACTGGCTAAAATTAGAAATAAAAATCAAGAATGTTAATCCTACTTTTACTGGTATTGAAAATACTTTAACAAAAATACTAAAAAACCCTAAAATAATAGTTGGACCAATGGCTACACTTACTAATAAATTGGTTAATAAAAAATATATTCCCATTGTATTAAAATGATACAGTAAAATAGGTAAGATAGCAATTTGGGTAGATAAACTAACTGCTACTATCTCCTTTATTTTTTGTACTATTTCCTTTTTCGTTTTTATTTTTTTGCCTTCTAAAATTTTTAAGATAGTAGGTTGTAATAAAATAATTCCTATGGTTCCTATGTATGATAGTTGCATGCCTGCATGAAAAAGTAGAAACGGATTATAAATCAACATGCCTAATAAAGAAATAGAAATAGAGGTTGCTACATCATTTTTTCGATATAAAATTTTTCCTCCTATCGAAATTATCCCCATTATTACGGCTCGCACAATAGATGGCGAAAATCCTGTGATAAAGGTATAAAAAATTAAAATGTTACTAGTTAGTATTAGGCTTTTCTTTTTTCCTATTAGCTTTTGAAACACAATTTGAATGCCTAGCATTAAATAGCTAATATGCATGCCAGAAATCGCTAAAATGTGCGAAATATTAGCCGTTTGGAAATTTGCTTTTAATTCTTCTTGTATTCCTTTCGTTTCTCCTAATAATATTCCTTTTAATAAATTTGCTTTTTCTTCTTCAAAAGTATCCTCTATTTTTTTCTCCATTTTTAATTTTTGGGCATTTGCTAATTGTAAAATAGGATTAAGTTGTTTTTTAGCTAATACTTTTATCTTTTTAGTTTTTACTCTTCCTATTACTTTTAGCGTTTTTAAATAGCTACTATCATCATATCCTCCATAATTTCTTTGCTTATTTGGCTTTTTATATTGTCCTTGTAATTCTATTTTATCACCATAGGCTAATTCTTCTTTTTTGCTTACTTGGATTATAAGATTAAAATGCTTTTTTCCTAGTAATTTTACATAGTATAAATTATAATATTGTTTTCCGGATAGTGTTACTGATAACAATTGCTGTTTCTTTTATGTTTTGCCCATCTTGATAAGTATTTTCATATTTTTTATTTTGCTGTAACACGATTGTATTAGAAATAATAGAAATAATCATAAGAATAAAAATTGTTTTTTTATCAATTATTAATTTTAAATATCTTATATATCTGTGAAAAGATAATAGTTTGAATGTATTTTTTCGCTTGGCAATATAAATCTTTTTTATGATGTTATAGATTGCTGTAACTAGAATATAACAAAGGACTATACTGGTTTTAAAGTATAGTCCCCATAAAATACCTATTATATATCCTATTGCAGCAATTAAAATTGGTCGTTTTTTCATAGTCCTCCTTTTTTTAATTGCTTTTTTATAATACTCTTCTTGCACCTAAATAATTACTTGCTGCTTGGTTTATTGGCACAATACATACTGATTTTCCTGGTCTTGGTGCATGGATTACTTGCCCTCCACCTACATAGATTGCTACGTGTCCACTGTAAATGATTAAGTCTCCTGCTGCTAAGTTGCTTCTACTTACTGCTACACCAGCTCCTGCTTGCCCGCCTGATGTACGTGGTAAGCTAACACCAAATTTTTTATACACATAAGATGTAAATCCTGAACAGTCAAATCCTGTAGAAGGAGAGGTTCCTCCGTAGGTGTATTTGGTTCCAATAAATTGTTTTGCATATCCTACAACACTTGAACCGTTTCCAGATGCTGGTGTTGTGTTTTGTGTTTCTGTTTGTGTAGTACTGTTAGCTGTTCTTGGCATAGAAGAAGCTCTTGAAGTTTCTTGTTTTTTGCTTGATAGTAAAGAACTTAAGATATATCCTTGTTCTCCATTTACCTTGACTTTACTCCATCCGTTTTCTTCTGCTATAACTTCTACTGCTGTATTAATTGATAAGCTTGTTACAACTTCTGCTGATTTATTGGCTTCTTTTCTTACGTTGATGCTAGTTGAATTTACATACAAGGTTTTGCTAACTGCTTGTGGTTGTTCTACTACTGGCGCCTGTACTTGCTCTGGTGCTACTTCTTCTATGGGTTGTTCTGTTTTTTCTTCTTGTTTTACTAGTTTTTCTTTTCTTATCCATCCCTTTGTGGCTCCTGCTTCTACGCAAGCCCATCCATTTACAATTTCTATTACGTTTACTTCTTCATCTTTTTTTACTTCGATGATGTCTGTTGCATTAATTACTGGTACTATTTTTAGTTTGGTATTTTCGGTTACTTTTTGTTTTCCTAAATTTAGGTCTTTTTCTTCTGTTTCTATTTTTTGCTCTGCTTCATTGTTTGTAGCTTCTGCTGGTGTATTGTTTGTTTCGACATTTTGTGTTACTTCTTGTTCTGCTTTTGGTTCTTCTGCTATTTCGGTTTTTACTTCGTTTTGTGCTGTTTGGTTTGTTTCGGTTGTGCTGTTATTTGCTACTTCTCCATTTACTGTAATTAAATCTTGTCTTACATATCCTGTGATTTGTTTTGCTTTTACTTGATACCAATTTCCTGTTTTTTGGATTATTTCTACTTGGTCACCTTCTGATAACTGTTCTAGGATTTTGGCACTTTCTTCTGCTGTTTCCCTAAGGTTTGCTGTTTCTACCCTTACTTTTCCGGTTGTTTGCAGCTAAACTCATGTTTATAAAAAACAAACTGATTATTCCTACGGTTGCCATCATTACAATGCTTTTTATATTCATTTTACTTTTCATTTTTTCTTGCTCCTTCTTTAGATTTCATATTGCTTTTTCTTTTTGTGCGCTCTATATATTATATCCCTAAAGAAAAAATTTGTCAAGTTTTTGAAATCTTTCCATTTTTGGTAAAGATTTGCTTTCTCCTTTTTAATGTTTCCCTATTTTTAAAATATAGAGAAAAAAATTATGTTTTAGCTAATATTTTTTGTATTTTTTCTATTTCTTCATTTGTTATTCCTGTTATTTCTTGTATTTGGTCAATCTTCATATTTCTTTTTAACATGTTTTTGAAAATCTCTAATCTACCCTCTAGCTTTCCTTCTATTCGTCCTTCTCTTCTTCCCTTTCTTTCTCCTAATTTTCTTTGTCTTTCACTTTCTTTTTGTAGTACTTCCATTACCATATCTTTTCCCTCTCTTTCTAATTTTCCTATCAATTCTTTGATTTCTTCTTCTGGCAATTTATCTTTCATAATAAAAGCAATCACTCTTTTCTATGTATTTTGCTATCTCTATATATCACTTCTCCTTTATTATAGTTCTTTTTATTCTTATGTCAATATTTATTCAAATGTAAAATTATTTTTAATTTTCTATTGCTCCTCTTTTCTTTATTTCTTGCTGATTTTCTTTTTTAATTTGGATTTTTAGAGATTTTAAAAATACTGAATTTTAATTTTGTCAATTATATTTTAGTTAAGTTGCTTTTTTAACATTTTTCCAAAAACCCTTGACAAAGCTATATTTTTATAATATAATATTTTCGTTTAATAGAAATAAATATAAAACTTCTCCCCGGTAGTTTTATATTATTTTAAAAAAGCCAAGAAATCAAAAAAGAAATAGGAGGGTATTGTTACCATGAATAATACTACATATAGTGCAAAACGTGGCGAAGTTGAAAGTAAATGGTATATTATCGATGCTACTAACAAACCATTAGGTAGAGTTGCAACAGAAGCCGCTAAATTATTAAGAGGAAAACACAAACCAACATATACACCTAATATTGATACAGGTGACCATGTTATTATATTAAATTGTAAAGATGTAATCTTAACAGGAAATAAAATAAATCAAAAAATTTATAGACATCATTCCGGTTATATTGGAGGAATGAAAGAAGTTCCTGCCAAAGTAATGCTTGAAAAAAATCCTGAAAAAGCAATGACTTTAGCTATTAAAGGAATGTTACCTCATAACTCTTTAGGAAGAGCTCAAGCTAAGAAATTAAGAGTATATGCTGGCGCAGAACATGAAAATCAAGCACAAAAACCAGAAGTATGGGAGGTAAAATAATATGGCTAAAAATAATATCGTTTTTTATGGTACTGGTAGAAGAAAAAGCTCTATTTCAAGAGTTAGATTAGTAGAAGGTACTGGAAAAATAACAATTAATGGAAAAGATATTGACGAATTTTTTGGATTAGAAACTTTAAAAGTTATTGCAAGACAACCTTTAACAGTTACTAATACAACTACCAAATATGATGTTATCGCAACTGTTAAGGGTGGCGGTTTCACAGGTCAAGCAGGTGCAATTCGTCATGGTATTGCTAGAGCTTTAAACGAAGCAAATAGTGAATATAGACCAGCTTTAAAACAAAATGGTTTCTTAACAAGAGATCCTCGTATGAAAGAAAGAAAGAAATATGGTCTTAAAAAGGCTAGAAAAGCGCCTCAATTCAGCAAACGTTAAGCCTTATATAATAAAAACCGTAGGTTATTCTACGGTTTTTATTTGTTCTATATTATTCATTTGATTTATATTTCTGACTCTTTAAATTCTTTCTCACTACACATATTTAATAAATTCATATCTCGTATGATTTCTAGGCCAATTTTTTATTTCTGCAATTAATTCAAAATTTAATTTTTCATAAAATCCTTTTGCTTGAAAATCCAATGTGCATAAATGTATTCCTACTAAATCATTTTCTTTGCAATAGGTTTCCATTCTATTTATTAATTGTGATGCAATCCCTTGTCCTCTATATTGTTTTTCAATAAACACAATTTCTACATCTATCCATTGCATTTTCTTATTTGCAATAATTCCACCAATTAACTGGTTGTCCTTGATTGCATAAAATCCAAATGTTTCTCCATATCCTTCTGGTCTTGTCTCAGCAAAATATCCAACTTCATTTTTTTCGCTATTAAATTTTCTAATTCCTTTACGTATTTCATTTTGGTAATCTTTCCTATTTTCTATTTCGATTTTTATTTCCATTTCTAATCTCTCCTTCTTTGATTTCCAATATAATAATTTTTCTTTTATGATTTCTATTACCTTTGGTATTTCTTGTAAGTTACTTTTTCTTCCTTCTGCCTTATAACTATCACTAAATCCTGCTAGGCCTATATACAATCTTATATCAAGCTTGTTTTCTTATTTATGGTATCCCATTGTCCATGCAATAATAATATCTTTATCGTTTTTTCTCTAAACTTAAGGTACAAATTGTGACCTGATTTTATACTTCCAGAATCATATCGTCTTGAGCAGCTATTACATTTATATGATACTTTTGGCTCAACTCTTTTGCTATTACAGTTGGGTCACTTTCTAAAATATTCTCGCCAAAATGTGTTAATATTACCTTTTCTGGCTGTATAGCATTTATAAGCTCTTCTACTGCTGGTATATCTAAATGCTTTGGATTTGGCTTAGTATTAATGCTATATGGGACATTTATTATTAATATATCACATTTTTGATAAGCCATTAAAAGTTCCGGAAAATATCCTGTATCTGTTATTAGTCCAATGTTATTTTTACTTGTTTTTATGATAAATCCATAATTTTCAACACCATGGCGATGTTCTATTGCTACTTTTATTTCTATATTTTTAATTTTATATTTTTCACTTTGCTTTAAAATATAGGTTTTTTCAGGAAATTTGCTTAAATATGGCTGTAGTATTTTATCTTCTACTGCTTGATTTGGTAACATTAAAATTCCTTGCTTTTTTTCTCCACCATCCGTCATTAGCTCTACAAATACGTTTAAATCATTCGAATGGTCAATATGAACATGAGATAAAATAATGCCATCTATCTTTTCTTTATAATCGTTATCCATATATTTATAAAATGTATTTACTCCTGGATCTATTATTAGATTTGTATTTTCTATCCTTAAATATAATCCACCTGAAGACCTTATTTTATTGAAAAATATTTCTTTACTTCCTGTTGTTCCAAAAAAGTGGATAAAGTCCATATTCTCCCTCCTTCCATTCATTGCGTTTTGTGACTTTATTATATCATAAAAAAACAACCCCGAAAACCCTATTAATCGAAGTTGTTTTATTTTAATTCTTCAAACTTTGCATTGGTGCTGGAATTTGACCACCCCTATTAATAAAGTCAGCAGAAGAACAGGCATTTACCTTCATAATTGGACCATGACCTAAAAGTCCTCCAAAATCTAGTTCTTCTCCCTCCTTTTTACCAATAGCTGGTATCACACGAACAGCAGTGGTTTTAGAATTTACCATGCCAATAGCCGCTTCATCTGCAATAATAGCAGAAATCGTTTCTGCTGGTGTCTCTCCCGGAATAACAATCATATCTAATCCTACACTACAAACGGCTGTCATAGCTTCCAATTTTTCTAATGAAAGTGCTTGGCATCTTGCTGCATCTATCATTCCTGCATCTTCTGTAACAGGAATAAAAGCTCCTGAAAGTCCCCCTACTTTGGAAGAAGCCATAACACCTCCTTTTTTTACGGCATCATTTAATAATGCTAGCGTTGCTGTTGTTCCATGGGTTCCACATTTTTCTAATCCCATTTCTTCTAATATATGAGCTACAGAGTCTCCTACTGCTGGTGTTGGTGCTAACGATAAATCTACAATCCCAAATGGCACTCCTAATCGTTTAGAAGCTTCTGTTCCTACTAATTGCCCCATACGTGTAATTTTAAAGGCTGTTTTTTTGATAATATCTGCTACTTCTGTTATGTTGGCATCTTTTGCTCTTGCTATTGCTGCTTTTACAACTCCTGGTCCAGAAACACCTACATTGATTACACATTCTGGTTCTCCTACGCCATGGAAGGCTCCTGCCATAAATGGATTGTCGTCTGGTGCATTACAAAATACTACTAGTTTTGCACTTCCTAAGCAATTTCTATCTGCCGTTAATTCACTTGTTTTTCTTATTATTTGTCCCATCAGTTTACAGGCATCTAGGTTAATTCCTGATTTTGTTGAACCTACATTAACAGAGGCACAAACTCTTTCCGTTTTGCTAAGTGCTTCTGGAATGGATAAAATTAATTCCTCATCACCACTACTGAATCCTTTTTGTACAAGTGCTGAGTATCCTCCTATAAAATTGACATTACAATCAATTGCTGCTTTTTCTAATGTTAAAGCAAATTTTACTGGATTTCCTTTACAGGCTGCTGAAATAATGGAAATTGGCGTTACTGAGATTCTTTTATTGATAATTGGTATCCCATATTCCTTTTCAATATCTTCTCCTACTTTTACTAGATTTTTAGCACATTTTGTGATTTTGTTATAAACTTTATCACATGCTTTGTCAATATCTGGGTCAATACAATCTAATAAGGAAATTCCCATGGTAATGGTTCGAATATCTAGGTTTTCTTCTTGTATCATTTTTATAGTTTCTAATATATCTCCTGTGTTTAACATTTCTTCCTCCTTTTATATGCGATGCATAGAATTAAATATATCCTCATGCATCACATGAATTTCAAGTTCGATTTCTTTTCCCATTTTTGTTAGCTCATCTTTTAAAGCTCCTAACTCGTCTGTTATTTTTTCGATATCTATTAACATTACCATTGTGAATATTTCTTGTAATAATGTCTGGTTGATGTCTAAAATGTTGGCATTGTATTTGGCACAAATATTACTAATTTTGGCTACAATTCCTACTTGGTCTTTTCCAATTACGGTTATGATTGCTCTCATTTTTACTCCTCCTTTTTTATTTTTTGTATTGTATCATACTTTATTGTATTTAGCAATTTTTAATTCCGTTTACTCAATTACCTCCAGTGCATCACTACTACCATTTATTCCTTCCAAATTATAATAGGTATTCGGAATATTCCCAACAATCACATTCTCCATCAGTAGAACTTGATTGGTAATCTCACGTGAAATATTATCAAAAGGAGTTAAGATATTCACCTCACATTTTACTTGCAAATACACACGATGCAAAGTTTGGTTAATTCCTTGTGAGGTAAACTCGCTTCTTAACTCTGTTTCCACATCACCAATAGAAGATATGGTTATCTTAACACCGAGGACCTCTTCCTGCTAGCATTTTAAAACCAGTAAAACTTCCGCAAGGCAATTTGTACGTTTTCTCTTCCACGACTATCAATTTGCTCTTGAATTTTATTCGCTACGTCAGAAATAATCTCATTAATTGGTATGACATTTGACTTTATCATGGTAACATTACCGATTATTATCTTTTTCAATCGTAAAAAGCTCGTCGTAAGTATGCTGCCTCATAACATTGGTAGCTTGTTCATTCGAAACAATCGTTGCAATTGATTTGGCTCTATTTTCGCACAAGGTATCAAAAATCGGTAAAACAGCATCTAAAATAAGCTTTACAGTAGAAAAAGCTATGATTAAAATGACTAACATTGTAGTCATTTTCTTTGTTTTTTCATTTTGTATTCTTCTTTTTGTTCCTGCAATCACTCTTGGAATTCGAATGCGTGGTCTGGAATAAATCTTATGCATATTTGATTCCTGTTTTCCAATATCGAGGGATAAATAGTTTCTGACCTACTGTAATTTGGTTAGCATCTTCTATTCCATTCGTTCTTACAATGTCATCAATGGTACTTCCATATCTTTTGGCAATTTGCCATAAGGTATCTCCTTTTTTTACAATATATAAAATCAAACTATAATCCTCAGCTTCTCTTTCGCCATTGGTTTGTATTTCATTCATAATGTTTAAATTGGTATTTCGATACATATCATTGTTCATAACTAAGTCTACGTTACTTGTAATCGTGCCTCCCTCTTGCACAATAAAATCTTGATTTGCTACCTCTATTTCTAGCTTGCTATTTACATTTTCAGCATCTTCTATTCCCTCTACTGTATATTCAAATGGAATTTTGCTATTTCTTACATCCATTTGCAAATCTTGGTTTGCTAATACAAAGTTTATTTCTAAGCTTCCTTCATAAATAATTCGACTATTGCTATTTTCTTGTTTTTCAATGACAGGACAAACATCAATATCAACAATATTTTTGTCTCCTATTTCTTCTATATTTATTGTTTCTCTTATTTGCTTCATTTCCTTTCGAGTTTGCTTGTTGGTTATGGTTGTAACTTTCTTTTTATTAAATTCTAAATTTTCACATGGACTATATAAATCTTGTATTAAATTAATTTGTTTCTCTTCATAACAAAAAGCGCTTACTCCTATTTCTAACTCAATATAAATAGAGTGTTCTTCTGATGCATTTGGTTTGATTATCATATTTTTGATTTCATAGTCTAAATCACAAATGTTTTCTTCTGTTACATTTGGTATATCAATAAAACCTACAATTGGTATTTTGGTATCCACTTTATTAATTCTGTTATCTTCTGTTAAGTACATAATTTTTACATGTGCTTCTGCTTTTGCCAGTATTTTATTATAACTTACCTTAACATCTTTATCTACGATTGCAATATCTGTTTTTAAAATTTCTGCTAGGTTATCAATATTATCAATTGAAATATTGTCTTTTGTATAAATTTTATTTTCTCCCATTCCAACTAACGAATTTACTCGTAAATCTTCTTTTAATATTTGGATACCATCCGCATTTTGGATATCATTTACAATTTCCACCTCTTCTTTTGCATAAATCTTAATATCAACCTCTAGTGTTGCTTTAATGCCTATCTTTCTTCCATTAATTACTTTGCACTCAATACCTCTTAACGTAGTTTGAATGACTGAATCCATTCCTTCTTTGCTATTTGGCACTGGAATTGACTCTGAAAAATCAAGACTTGTATTAATTCCTCTTACTTTATCTTGTGCGTCATCTGCCAAATACATAATACACGTATTAATGCTTCCGTCCATTCTTACTTTTTCGTCTAACACCTCTTTTTTATAAACACAAACTACCCCACTTGTACAAATTGTATTTAAAATATCTGGCTTTGAATCTGGTACTATCATATCCCCCTCTACCATAATGATGTCTTTTTTGGTTGCTATCAATTTATTTACACATAAATTTTCGTTTTGTGTTTCTAATACCATTTGTCTACCTCCTTCTTTATTCTTTATAACATGTATATGGAAGATTTCTTGAATTTATGACTAGTAATTAGTTGAAATTTAGTCATGGCAAGTTAGTGCCTGTCCCCAAGTTGCCATTAATGGCAACTTGGGGACAGGCACTAACTTGCCATAGCCATCAAAAAAGCCAATATAGATTTTTTCTATACTGGCTTTTTCGTTTCTTACTTTATAGTAATGTTTTTTTCTTTTTGGTTTCGACTGCTGGTGGTATTAATGGTGAATAAGAGTCTCCATCAAATACCTCTACTTCAACTGTTCTTGTTAAAACATCGGTATAACTATAAGTAACATTTCTATCATTTTCCTCATATTTTACAACAAAAATATTAGGATATGCTTTTTCTATGGTAGCTTCTTTTTCAAAGGCTTTACTTCTTCCTAAAGATCCTTTTACTATTATCTTTTGACCGACTTTTTCTATGATGTCTGTTTTTAAGTTTGATATATCTGTTCGACAAATCATGCAATCACCTTCTTACTTAAGATGGCTTGATTATAGCATTTTTAGCATAAATTGTCAAAAAAGAAATTACTGTGTCGTTTTCTTGTAACTCTCTTGTTTCAGTGCTTTCGCTGATTTTGTTTACTTGTTTTACGTTTGTGTTACGATTATATTACAATTGTGTTAAGTTGGGTTATTTTGATTTATTGATAAATGATGTTTATTGACTCTGTACCAAAAAAACACCAAAATATCGTTTGAAATTATGGCTCAAAAATCATTTTTCCATTTGCTCCAATTCCACTTACTCCATTTTTTCCGTCTCTTAATTCTTTTGCAATATCGTCAATTGTAATGTACTTGTATTTTTCGGTAAAGGCTATTTTTTCTGCAATGACTAGTGGGTCTAAAAAGTCAATTAGAATTCTTGCTGGTGATGATGCAAAGTTTGCTCCAGCAGATATGATGGCTTCAAAATAGCTCTGGCAAGCTCCGCGCAAAGATTACGAGATTTCCTTGTTGTTCTTGGTCATATCGTCTTGCTTCTTTTACAGTTTGGATGAAGTATTTGGAATTTCTGTAATTATAGATATTGTGATAGTCTGTTCCTCGCTTTATCATTCCGGTCATGTCCGTGTGATTACTAGTATATCTGGATTGTATGCTTTTAATAGTTGATACACCACTTTTGGTTGTCTATATTCTGGTATGTTTCTAACAATAGCATCTAGTCCTAATTTTTTGTAATAGTAATATGATTTTTGACTGTATTTTTTGTCACCATCTAGGTGTAGTATTTTTCCAGTTATAATCTTTTCTTTGTTTCCATGACTTGGCGTTAAGATTCCTATTTTATAGTCTCCTAGTCCTCTTGTTTCTTTTGTTATTTTTATTTTGTTGTTCATTTTATGTTCTAGTGCTTCTATTTTTTCGTTTACAATTTTTTTGTCGATTATCTCTAAGTCTTCTATGCTACTGTCTGCCTCTATTCTGTCTACAACGCCTCGCAAGATAGCTATTTTTTCGTTTTTTGTGTTTATGATGTTTTTTACCATGAATAGGATGTCTTTTCCATGTGATTTTCTGGCTACGATGTCTCCTTTTTTTATTTTGTTCATTTTTTAGCATTCCTCCTAATGTTTCGTAATGATTTTTTGCTATTATATTCTATGTCATTTTTTGTCGTTTGGTGAATTTCTTCATGGCAAAAAGCACTAACTTTTCCCTATAACTTAATTTTATAGTTGTTGACAATTTCCATATATGTATGTTATCATGGTTATGTAAATTTGCATATCCAATTTTAATCATTGGACAATGGTATTGTTAGGACTTCAAGCTTAGAACCAAAAGGAGGATTTTTATGATTCATATAAGTGGTGCTTCAAGTTATAGTAATGGAATTGAATTTGCTTCCAATACTTATTGTGTAAATTTTGAAGCATATGACAACTCAAGTAAAATATTCTTGCGGAAGAATAAGTTAGAAACATCATCTAAGGCATTAAATCTTGCATTTAGAATTCCTCTACTTAGAGGAGCTATGGTCTTATTGATAACTAGCAAAAGTTTATTTATTTTGTTATTATTAGGAATGATACCAAATATCTTTATGCAAAAATCAGAGGCAAATGCAAAAATTTCTGTTTTTACACTTATAATATCAGTCATTCTATCTTTTGTTATATTGTTATTTATTGCAAAATTTTTTAAATTACGAAGACAATATCATGGTGCTGAACACAAGGTAGCATATACAAATAATCAAGGAAAAGCTCTAACCCTTGAAAATTGTAAAAAGGCACCTTGTACAAATAGTCGTTGCGGAACTATGTATATAATTTTAACAGTATTTGCTTGGGTCATATTAGTAATTGTTACTTCTTTTTCTAATTTTACTATATGGCCTTCTATTCAATTCATACTCGCCTTTATTATTTCCTACGAGTTATTTTTAATGAATGCAAATACTCCTATATTATGCTGGCTTTTTAAATTAGGTTACTTGCTTCAAAAAAAGGTATTTGTACTTGAACCAAATGATATTCAATTGAAGCAAGCAATTGAAGCCTTTCAGTTACTCGAAAGAGCAGAAACTGGAGGAATTCCAGAAGAAGAACTACAAGAATTATTACAAAATGGTAAAAATTTAAATTTTTAAACAATTAAGCTGATGTCCTACTAAATAATGCCGAAAACAAAATGTGAGAACCTAGTTTTTTCTAGGTTCCCACATTTTTCATTCTAATTCTATTATTAATGTCTAAAATGTCTCATTTTAGTAAACACCATTGCGATACCATATTCATTACATTTATCAATTGAATCTTGGTCCTTAATTGAACCACCTGGTTGGATAATAGCCTTAATGCCAGCCTTATGAGCTTCTTCCACGCAATCAGCAAATGGAAAAAACGCATCAGAAGCCAAGACGCTACCTTCTGTAATTCCTGTTTCAATTAATTCTTCCCCATGTTCAATGGCTTGTTTGGTTGCCCAAATTCGGTTGACTTGTCCTGGGCCAATTCCAATAGATTGTTTTGCTTTTCCAATAGCAATTCCATTTGATTTAACATATTTTACAATTTTCCAAGTAAATAGTAAATCTTCCATTTGTTCTGGGGTTGGTTTTACTTCTGTTACGACTTCATATTCGTCTAATAGTTTTGCATCAATAGTTTGAACAATAGCTCCACCATTAATTTTTTTAATGTCATAGGCAGTTTCTCTTTGTTTTACACGAATGGTTGGCAGTTCTAATATTCTTACATTTTTCTTTTTCTTTAAAATTTCTAATGCTTCTGGTTCAAAGGATGGTGCTACTACTACCTCTAAAAATATTTCCTTCATTTCTTGTGCCATTTTAACATTTACTTCTTCATTTACCACTACAATTCCACCAAAAATTGAAGTTTTATCTGCCTGAAATGCTTTTTGCCAAGCTTCATAAATATTGCTACTGCTTCCTACACCACATGGATTTCCGTGTTTACAAGCAACAACAGTTGGTTCTTCAAATTCTTTTAATAATTCTAATGCTCCATTTGTGTCATTTATATTATTGAAGGATAATTCTTTTCCGTTTAATTGTTTTGCTGTCGTTAATGAGCCTTCGCATTTTCCTACTTCTTTATATAAAGCTGCTTTTTGATGTGGATTTTCTCCATAACGCATTTCTTGAACTTTTTCATAAGTTAAGGTTAGTTTTTCTGGCAAGCTTTCGTCCTTTCTTTGCTCTTTGATGTAATTTGCAATCATAGCATCGTAATTTGCTGTGTGCATAAATACTTCTTGCATTAATCTAAATTTTGTATCTTTTGATACTTTTCCATTTTCCTCTAATTCTTTTAATACTACTTCATAGTCTTCTGGATTCGTAATTACTGTTACATCTTGATAATTTTTAGCTGCACTGCGAAGCATAGTAGGTCCCCCTATATCAATGTTTTCTACACATTCTTCTAAGGTTACTCCCTCTTTTAGTATTGTTTGTTTAAATGGATATAAGTTAACTACTACAAAGTCTATCGTATCTATGTTTAATTCTTCTAATTGTTTTTTATGTTCTTCTTTTTCTCTTCTTGCTAAAATTCCCGCATGTACGATTGGATGAAGGGTTTTTACTCTTCCATCTAAACATTCCGGAAATCCTGTTAGCTGAGATATTTCCATTACTTTAACGCCTTCTTCTTTTAGTTTTTTGTAAGTTCCTCCTGTTGATACAATTTCAATTCCTTGTTTTTCTAGTCTTTTTGCAAATTCTACAATTCCCGTTTTGTCTGATACACTAATTAATGCTTTCATTCTAATATTCTCCTTCCTTTGGCTTCTATGGTGCTATTATACTACATATTTTTACAAGTTTCAAGGGAATTTTCTAAACGCTTACTTTAATTGTATTTTGAAAAATTTGAAAATTTTTACAAATCCCTTGTTTTTGTTCAAAAAAAATGATATACTGTTTAATGTCTTAAAAAAGACATTTTATGAATTTATTTTTGGACTATTTCCCTTCTTTTAATAGATTGGTTAGTAAAAAGTTAATTCAAATCTATAAAAAGGAGGATTTTATCATGGAAAACAATTATGAAGATATTACTCTTACTTGTAAAGATTGTGGCGCTGAATTTGTATTTACTGCTGGAGAACAAGCTTTTTATGCAGAAAAAGGTTTTGAAAATCAACCAGTAAGATGTGCAGAGTGCAGAAGAGCAAGAAAACAACAAAGAAATTACAATGCGTAATTTGAAAGCAGGGATTAGAGGGACGTTCCCTCTAATCCCTGCTCTTTTTTTGATGGCTGTATTTTAATTTTGTTGCCATTCCCCCTCTTAAGTGTCTTTCTGCTTTGTTTTCATCTAATATAATTCTAACTTCTTTTGCTAATCCTGGATTTATTTTCTTTAGTCTTTCAGATACATCTTTATGTACTGATGTTACTTTTCGTAACGGTTGAATTAATATCATTAAAATTTGTAATAACAGTTGGTTGACTTCCTATTTCGTTTAGTAATTTAAGCCTTACTTCTACATTTGATTCACTATCTACTTCAATTACATCTATGATTGTTTTTAACATTGCATTTGTAATTGTTTGATTATTTAATATGTCATCTACTGTGCTAATTGTTTTAGATAATTCTTTTTCTAGTACATCTTTTTCTTTTATTTCTGATGTAATTAGTTTTAATTCTCGCTCTAATCTTGCTATATCTTCATTTAATGGATTTGTATATTTTTTTAATTCTTGTATATTGATTACTTCATTTTGGAACATTTCCATATATTTTTGCTTTTTAACTGTTATTTTTTCTATTTCTTGTAATAGATTTTCTTCGCTTCTTTCATTACTTTCTCTTAATTTTGTAATCTTTTCAAATTCTTTCTCAACTGCTTTCATAAAGTTCTTTTTGTTTGAAATAATGCTCTTTAAATACTCTTTTATAGCATTTAAAAGTTCTTCTTCATCAATTACTGTTGTATTAGGACAGTGATTTACTCCCATTGAGTTTCTTCCACTACATACCCATCTTATATATTCTTTGCCATCTTCAGTATATTTCCTTCTTATTCTTCTAAATGAATATCCACAATGTTTACAATAGATAAGTGTGCTAAATACATATTCTGTTTTTTCTCTTTTGTTATTTAACTTAAATTCGTTTGACCTTTGAGCTAATATATCTTGTGCTCTATTAAATAATTCGTCTGATATAATTCTCATTTCTGGTCTTTCTACTGTAATCCATTCTTCTTCAGGTAAGTCTTTTCTAGTTCCAGTTATAAAGTCCGTTACTTCTGATTTTTTATTGGTTACTCTTCCTGTGTAAATTGGATTTTTAAGCATTCTGACAATAGATGTTTGTACCCATTTTGATTTTGTTTTCTTTGTTCTTATTCCTCTATCGTTTAAATCCCATGCTATCTTTGTTGTGCCGGCGCCTTTATATACATAGCTTTCAAATATTTCTTTAACAATTTTTGCTTCTTCTTCATTTATTTTTAAAGTATATCTTTCATCTGGAATTTTATCATATCCAAATACAATGTTTGGAACTCTTCCTTTTTTTGCAGTGATGTCTTTTCCAAATTTAACCCTTTTAGACATGTTGGCACTTTCTTGCTGTGCCATTGCTCCTAAAATAGTTAGTATAAATTCAGATCCACCTTCCATTATTTCGCCATTGTTTAGGAAATCTACTTCTATTCCATAAGATTTTAGTTCTCTTATACTTTGAAGTAAGTCTACTGTATTTCTAGCGAAACGGCTTACATCTTTTACAACTACTTTATCAAACTTTTTAGATTTGGCATCATACATCATTTGCTGAAATTGTTTTCTGTGTTTTATTTGCTTTCCTGATATTCCCTCATCTGCATATAGCTTGTACAATTCGTAGTTATTCTTTTTGGTAAATTCATTAAAAAACTCTATTTGCTTTTCAAATGATTCTACTTGTGATTCTTTTTCAGTTGAAACTCTTGCATATGCTGCAATTTTCATAATATCACTACTTTCTTGTTTTTATTATCTGTAACTTTTGTTTCGTTCTGTTACATTTTATCATGTCAGTTGCAAAAAAGCAATAAAAAACACAAAAAACTACTCCATTTTGGAATAGATTCTTTGTTCATATATTTAGAAGAATTTTTTTACTTTTAAAGGTAAATATTCCTCGTTCTCATTTCTTTGGATTTCTTCAGTTAAATATGCTGAAAAAGTTAATGAAAAAGATTCTTCTTTATTATTAGCTATATATCTAAAAGGACTTTTCCTTATAGCCGTTTCTACTTTATTCTTTAATTTCTCTGGTACCTGTTTCATAAAATCTTCAAAAAGAGATATGTCAAAATCAAAAGACGCTAATAATTCTTCATCTCTTTTAACTACTGCCATAAATGAAAACATATTATCTTCTAGTCTCATTACATCTGTAATACAGCAATTATAAAAATTTTGTAATACCTCTGAATTTATTCCATTTCTTCTACACCATATTCCATAGTCAAATTTATAATTAAATATATGTGGATTTATAAATGCCATTGGACTTAAAAGTTCAAATACTCGCTCCCAATCATTTTGAGTTGCATTACCCAAATTAAAATATAGTATTGGATCTATTTTATTTACATCAAATATACTTATTTCTTTACCATTGCATAATACAAAACGTTGTATTTGTACTTGTCTATTAATTGCATAACTATAAGCTTGTTCAACATGTTTTCCACTGCAAATATTTTGTG
>CAOKJE010000015.1 GCA_948468505.1 uncultured Clostridium sp.
TTTGCTTCAACAATAAAAGCATTTTTTCCTTTAACTTGAATAAGATAATCTGGAATTTCTCTTACCCTGGTACTTTTAGTTCCAAATCGAGTAAATGGATGCTCTAAATGTGGTTCTCTGATAATATGGTTTACTTTATCAGAGGCTGAATATCCAAGTATTTTTAGTAATGGTGTAATTATCTCTTCTCTTACACTACTTTCATTATAATCTTCTGGTAAATTATTAAAATCTATATTTTCAAATATACTCATTTCTATTATTCCTTTATTTTTTTATATCTATTACATATCTAACTCAAAAAAATGCAATATTAGTAGTTTACTATTTCTTTCTTACACAATTCACCATCTTCGTAATATTCTAAATTTACTTGTTGTTTTTTTATATTTATATCATAAAATATTCCTATTGCATATCTACAAATATATCTAGGTAATTCTTCATAATTTATTTCATTATAATATGAATTTCTAGTCATATATTGTAATCTTTCTCTATCTTCTTTTCTCTTCTTTCCATTAGTAGATTTTTTCATTTCTATAGCAATTAAATTATCTTGCTGCTTATTTTTTCCTCTGCTATGCACTATAATATCACACTTTATTTTTATTATTTTCATTTGATCATCTATTATAGCTTTTATCATATCATCATTTCTATCAAATTCAGCATCAGCATAATATCCATCTATTTTCATTTCCTTCATAGTGTCCCTTAAATAATTCGCTAGATTTTGGCAAATATTTTCTTCTGAAACATTACGTTTAATATTTTCTTTTTCTTCTTTTAAAAATTTTTCATTGGAATTTTTAAAGATTTCATATGCTATAATCCTATTCTTTTTTACATTTCTGGTATATTTAACAAGTCTTTTTTTTAATTCCTCTCTGTCTCTTCTTAATTGTTCTATTCCCCAATCAGTAATTATATATTTTCCTCTATTAATTCTTTTTACCATTCCTAAATTACATATTCTGCTTATAGCAAATCCAATTGTAAATTGAAATTTTCTTTCTTCCTCTTTAGTCACTAACAATATCCTTCTTTGTTCATTTACTATATCTTGTCTTGAATATATAATATTATTTTGCATATTATTCAATATTTCTATAGATAAATCTTCTACATTTGGTATAGCCATAATTTCTCCTTTATTTATTACTTATATATTTTTGATTTCTATTTTTAGGTTGTTCTGGTATTGTCATTTTTAATTTTTCTTGTTCTAATAATGGTTTTAAATAGTTTCGCTTAAATCTATCTATTCCTTTATATCCACAATATTCTGCTTTCCCATTTACCTATTTCGTTTTCATCTTTTAAAATTATTTTTCTTATTTCTTTCATTGAAAATTCTCCTATTGTCTTTTTAAATTCTATAACTTCATTTTCTGAAAAGTTTATATTTGCCATAAAATTTTTCTCCTACATAAGTTTTTCTTTGCTCAAATTATAACACAACTTATTTAAAATTTATAGTGTTTTTCTAAATTTTTACAATTCTAATTCATCTTCTATTTCCTTGTGAGAATTTTGATAAGTATTGGAATTGTTGTAGTCAAATTTTATATTTTCATCATTTTCAGCTAGTTTATATGCTAAGCAATCAGCCATAGCTTGTACTATTTGCTCTTCTGTATTAGGATTAATAAATGTAATATTTAAACTCTTTTTCAAAATTCTCACCAACTTTCTTTTAATACTATGTTTTATTTAAAACTTTTAGCACATTATATGATGAGATTTTGATAGATTCAATTCCGTTTTATTTCCCTTTTTTCTAAATTGTTAAACCGTATTTTCCATTCTTTACTTTTTCTAAAACGTTTAATTTTATAAGTTCTTGGAATGTTTTATTAATGTAATATATTGAGATTTCTAATGACTTTGCTATCTCAGTCTGTGTTTTTAATATAAATTTATCTTCATTTGAAACTTGAAATAAATAGATAATAATTTTACATTGTCTTGAATTAAATTTTTGTAATAATTCTAAAAATGATTCTTTGTCTATTACTATAAAATCTTTTTTATAATTAGTCTGTTTAAGTTTTTGAAAAGCTGAATAAGAATATTTATGGGCAATCTTGTTCGCTCCTCTTGGAATCCATTTTAATTTAAAACTACAATCTTTTTTGGCAAGTCTTTTTTTGACTCTATTATAAGATTTTTTTATTGTATTTAATAATTCCTCATTTCTTTGAAAAATCTTTATATTATTATTTTTCTCTATAAAAAAATCTTTTGCTACAGAACAATCAGTTCTTAACCAAAACTTTTGAGCCGTTTTCTTTTTTAGTAAACTTCCTTCTATCATATTAATTGCTCTAAAAATAGCAAATATTTCGCATTCGGTTGAACTTTCTAATTGTATATTACATTTTTTAGCAATTGATTTTATTACTTTTTTCTCTTGCATGATAACAATAGCATACGTTCCTATTTTTGTTTCATCGTCAAAACTTGCATCTGTATATATTTCATATACTTTTTCTTGTTCCATTATTATCACACTCCCTATATATGTATTTTATTGCAAACTTTTGTTTTGTTATAATATTTTCTTTTTGTCAATATGTATTTTATAAATTTTTTGAGTTTTTTGTTGTTGTGTCAATGATGTGAAACAAAAATATATAAAAATTTAATCTTTTACTATTTAATACTAATTTCTCTTTCTATAATTTTATCATTAAATTTACTACTGATAGTATATTTTATTTTTTCAATAGGTTCTTTTAGAAAAATTTTGCATGGAAAAAGCAAGTTTTCTTTAGCTTTTATTAATTTTTGTGAATGTTTTAAAATAACCATATCTCCTTTTTCTATTAATTCATAATCAAAATAATCATCTATTTCATTCAAATAGTCTTCCTTTAATGATTCATAGGATTCTCTATAATTTCCTATCATAGTAGGTATAGATGGTGTTGGTATATGAACTTGAGGGTTAACAATACTATTAGGATTATATTTGTTAGCATTATATGATTCTTTAATTGCATATAATGTTGATATTATATTTCCTTTAAACTTTTCTAAAAATTCATATTGTGGTACCGGAAATTGACCATTTAACACTATTTTATCCTTAGGTAGTTGTATACTTACATCTACTAATTCATCATGAGAATTTCCTGAATTACTTACAACTAACTCTATAAAATATAAATTGTTTAAATTTCTTTTGTATTCCAAAACTTGATAATATTCTTTTACATCATCAATAATTTCACTCAATATTTCATATTTTTCTATAGATTTTTTTGTTCCTGTATAGTTACCTTGTCCTAGTATTATAGAAAAATATCCAACATCACCTATATCAAAAAAGTCTTTATTTATTTTCATGCTATTCTCTTCTACGAACATATTAACAATTTTTATATCTTCTTCTTCAAGTTCTATTGCACTTCCTAATGTTGGCAGTTTTATTAATCCATTATATTCATAATGATCAATCAGAATTTTATTTGCTTCTATTATTTTTTCTTTTATCTTTTCTTTTTCACTATTATTTTCTAAAGAATACTGAAACTTTTGAAGAATCAATTTTTCATAAATCTCACCATCCTCTAAGCACTTTATAACAATATTACTTTCTTTAATTGGATTTTTGCTTTTATAAATTAGGTCTAAATCATATCTTGTTATGGATGCATTTTGTGATCCTTTTCTTATTCTACAAGTTCCTTTCACCAAATTATTATAGTCTTTTTTTATTATATAAGGCTTGTCTAATGTAGAATATTTAATTTTGTAAATAAGAAAACTTTTATCATTATATTGAAAATTTATTATTTCAAAGTTTATTGCTGGCTCTATATTTTCATTAATAAATTGTTGATATGTAGCACTATCTTTAATTTCTTTTTCATCTATTCCTTTGATTATCCTTTTAGGTAAATCTCTTGCACCAATTATTATATATCTATCTCCTGGATAATTAGAATTAGCCAAAGACATTATATCAATTAAGAAATCTTGTTTTTTATCAGCACTTTTGAAATTATACAATTCCAGTTTAAAATCTAAAAAGTCATTCTCGTTTTCATTTTCTATCATATTTATTAATTTATTTTTCTCTTCCTCATCCATAAAGTTTTTCACTCCTTATTTATTACTTTAATTTTCTAAATATAATCTATTATTATTTGTAATATCCTCTAATTTTTTTATTCTGTTATCTACTGTTAATAAAGTCATTTGATGTATTGCTATACTATTTAACTTTACTAATCTATCACTTTGACTTATTCCTTCATTTATATAAACTGAATTTAAATTTTCAAGATTAACTAAACATACTAATTCTGCAACATTAGCATAATCTCTGATATTTCCTTCTTTATACGAGTTTTTATCTCTCCATTCTTTAGCAGTCATTCCAAATAATGCAACATTAATAATATCCGCTTCATTAGCATAAATCATATTTATTTGTTTTTGAGTTACCTCTTTTGGTATTAAATTATTTTTAATTGCATCTGTATGTATATTATAATTTATTTTTGATAAAGTTCTCTTTAAATTCCATCCTAACCCTATTTGCTCTTTTTGTTTTAATCTTTTAAATTCTGTTACTATATATAATTTAAATTCTGGACTTATCCAACTAGCAAATTCCATTGCAATATCAAAATGTGCATATGTTCCACCATCATACTTTCCAGATTTTGAAGTTATTCCTATTGAATTGACAGAATTCATCCATTTTGTTGGAGACATTGTAAATCTATTTCTTCCAGATGCATTTTTAACCGCCTCGAATCCCACACGGTTAAAATTTGGATTATATATTTTCTCCCACAATCCTAAATAATCGATTGTATCCTTATTTCTCATCCAGTTTTGAATTACAAATCTTGGCTCATCTTCGTTTACTTTTTTTGCTATATCTGTTAAAGATACATAATCTTCTTCATTTATAACTTTTGTATTTATTTCATATTCTAGTACTTGCAATTTATTCATATATTCCTCCTTTTTTTATATTACTTTCCATTGTTATAAAAAGCATTTCTAACATTTGTTCACTTTGTTTTTCTCTTTGTCTTCTATCTTCCTTATATTTTTCTACAGTCCATTTTTTTAATCTTGAGATAGCTAACTTTTTATTTTCATTTAATATATCCATGACATTTTTTATCATAACTATTTCTTTATATGTAACTTCATTAGAAGATAACCATTGTGTATCTAGCATAAATTCATATCTAACTTCTTTTTCTAAGCATATTGGCTTAGCTATATAATAGTTATATTTTCAACCTCTACAAGAAATTCACATGAACTAAAATTAGTTTTCACTTTATATCCTTCTATGGCTTTTTTGCTAATTTCTTGTTTTAAATCTCTTAAATTCATATATATCAGTTCCTCCTCTAGTTACTTAATAGACATAGGTGTATAATCAATTACATCACAAGAGACACATATATGATTACTTTTATCAAATCTTTCTTCCAATGGCTTATCATGTATATGTCCAAAAACATTGATATAATTTCTTTCTACTTCAATTGGTTCATGTGTTAAAACTAAATTTTCTAAGACTAGTTTCTTTTTATATACTTCACTAAAACCAAGTTCTTTCCATCCATTTATTCCTCTTTTATAATCATGATTTCCTCTTATTAATATTTTTGTACCATTTAATTCGCCAATTAATCGTTTTAAGTCTTCTGTACTACCAAATCCAACATCTCCCAAATGATAGACAACATCTTTTTCAGTAACAACAGAATTCCATTTATTTACTATATATTCATTCATTTCTTTTGAATTTTTGAACGGTCTATTACAATATTTAATTATATTTTCATGATTAAAATGTGTATCTGCTATAAAATAATTCATGACATCCTCCTATCATTTTTGTTGTGTATTGCGAACATTTGTATTGTATCATGTTTCTTAATAACATTCAATGTTTTTAGCAAAATTTGTAAAATTTTATTGATACTACAAATAAATTATATTATAATAATTTTACATTTAGTATTGCACACTTTGGTGTGGAGTTCGTTTCATCTTTTATAAAGATGCTTAAAAGCCTCCTATCAAAAGAAGGCTTTTACTTAAACTATAAATAACATTCTACTTTTCAAATGTAACTACTTTAATGTTGCATAATCCTCTTAACCCCCATTTTCCACGGGTTCTTCCTAAACCTGATTTTTTAACTCCACCAAATGGATTATAAGGCGCAGAATATGCCAAATTATTGCAAGCTACCATTCCAGTTTTTAATTCTTTACTTATTTTTTCAAAATTTTCTTTATTTGTAGTAAATACATATCCGCCTAAACCATAAATAGTATCATTTGCAAGTTCAATCGCTTCTTCTATTGTTTTAAAGCTAACAATAGGTAATATTGGTCCAAATACTTCCTCTTTCCATACTTTCATATCTTTTGTAATATTCGTTAGAATTGTCGGCTCAAAATAATTTCCTTTTTCTTCTGGCTGTTTTTCACCACAAATAACATTTGCACCTTTATTTATTGCATCATCAAATTGCTCTAACAAAGTATTAATTTGCTTTTCATTCACAAGAGGTCCTATTGTAGTATTTCTATCAAGTGGATCTCCTATAATTTGTGTTTCAGCAATGTTTTTAAGTTTGCTAACTACTTCATCAAATACACTTTCATGAACAACTAATCTTTTTAAAGCATGGCACAATTGTCCACTATTTGAAAATTTCTTTTTAAATATTCCTTCAATAACATCATCAATATCTGCATCTTCGCATACAATTCCTGGTGCAGACCCTCCTAATTCCATAAGAATTGGTATCATTTTATTTGCTGCTACTTTATATAGGTATTCTCCTGTTTTTGTATTTCCTGTAAAACAAATCATATCAATGTCTTGCTCTACTAAGAAACTTCCTATTTCTTTTCCAGCAAATACAAATTGCCATACTCCTTTTGGTAATCTTGAATTATTCAATATTCTTTCTAAAAGTTTATAAAGAAGTGGTAAATTAGGATCTGGTTTACTAATCACAACATTACCAACAATTAGATTTTGAAAGGCTATTGCACAACATAATGAAAATGGATAATTAAATGGTGAAATTGCTATAACTATACCTTTTGGTTCATAAAAAACTTTTTGTATTTCTTTATCTCTTTCAAATGTTATTTCTGGAGCAATACAATTCTTTGCATTTTCTAAATCCCATTTTATATTTTTTAATGTAGACTTTATTTCATTTTCTGATTGAACAATTGGTTTTCCCATTTCTAAGGATATCAAATTTGCAATTTTATCTGTATTTTCCTCAAATTTGTTATATATTTCTTCTAATATTTCAATCCTTTTATCAATATTTAAGTTAGCCCATTCAGTTTGTACAGACTTTGCTGAATTTACTTTTTCTATAACTTCTTCCTTTGTGGTTTCTTCAATTTCTCCCAATATTTCGTTATTGCTTGGGTTTATAGAAATTATTTTCATATTTTTACACCTCTAACTTTCTTTCAAATATTCTCTTATATTATTTGCTAACTCAACATCCATTCTTTTTATTGCTTCTTTTGTTACTCCTACTATATGTGGAGTTACTATTACATTATTTCTTTTTGAATTTAATATCTCTTTATAATCTTCTGCATCAATATCTAATCCTACATTAAAAGTAGCATTTTCATCTGCATATCTTATTAACTCATTCATATCTACTATTTCTGCTCTTGATGTATTTATAAAAGTAGCTGATGTCTTCATCAATCTAATTTTATCTTTTGTTATTAAGTTTTTATTTTCTTTATTTAGTGGAATATTTACTGTTATAATATCTGAAATAGTAAGTAAATTATCTAAGTCTATAAATTCTACACCTTCTTTTAATAAATCTTGATGTTTTTCTGGATTCAATGTATTACAATAGATTTTCATATTGACTACTTTCGCTATTTTTATTACTTCTCGTGATATTTTTCCTGCACCTATTATTCCTATTGTACTATTGCTTATATCATTACTTCTTGCTGATAAATCTTTTTTTGTTCCGCCTTTAATAGAAATTTCATTAGCTTCTACCATCCTCTTTTTTAATCCTAATATTAAAGCAAATATATGCTCTGCTACTGATATTACATTTGATGTTTGACAATTAATAACTTTAATTAAATCTGATTCAAAGAAACATTTATCTATATGGTCTATTCCTATTGATAAAGTTGCTATTATCTTTTTATTGTTTATTTCCTTTAGCATACCTTCTGTTAATTTTTCTCTAACACCTATTATCAATATATCATAGTCATTTAATAATCTTAACAGTTCTTCTTTATTAGGTCTTTCTTCTGAATTTGATATATCTAATTGTATGCCCTGCTTTGTTAATATTTCACATGCCTTTTTATCTAAATCTTTAAATACACTATATGCTTTCAATGTTACTTTCCTCCATCTAAAAAAATATATTATCTTCTAAATCATCTGGATGCTCTAACTCTGTTTGTAAATCTTCCCAAAGAAATAAAGGATAAAAGTATTCTACATTTAACTCTTTACACTTTTCTTTGCTAAATCCATTATTTCCATTATAATAAAATGCTACATCTTCATATTCTGCAATATCTCTAAAATCTCTACTACCATATTCCTTTGTTAAACAAACATATAATATTCTAGCATTTTTATATCTCTTTTTTATTTCATTTATACATATCTCTACACTTGTTCCCGTACTGTGCATTGCTTCAACTACTAAAAATACTGGTTCTTTTTTATTTATTTCTATTGAATCAAATGGATTAAAAATCATTTCAATTTTGTTCTCTCCATTTTTATAAGCTATATGTTTAACTTGCATAGGCAAAAATTTCACAATGTTTAATTTATTAGAAATATATGTTGCTGGTACTGCACCACTTCTTAAAACAGGACATATATAATCTATTTTTATTTTATTATCTTGAATATAGTTTCCTAAATGGTCGCATATTTTATCTATATATTGCAAAAATTCATTATGCTCCACTCTTTTATAATTTTTCTGCATTTCTATTCTCCTTATAAATCTGTATAATTCTTTATGTCTAATTTATATCACAAATTAACAATTTTTCATAGTGTATTACCAATATTTACAAAACATAATTACCCTTACATTTGCTTAATTGCCACAAAATCTCCAATAGAAATAATGTCAAGAGTGAACGATAGTGAGTTTATTTACTCTTGATATTATTTTTATTGGAGATTAAAATTAGTCTGCAAATGTATAGGGCAAATTTCTCAATATTTTTGACCTACAGAATTTTATAAGTCAAAAAACACTAAAATTTTGACCTATAAAAAAATAGACATCAGCACATATCTACTGACACCCATTTAATAAAGATTCTCTATAACTCATTTTAATAAATTCTTTTTAACTCTTGAAATACCTAGCTTTATCTAATATCTACTTATCAACACAACCTATACCTGTTGTGCTTATCATAGACACAATCGTAAATTTTCTACTATTTCGAACACTTTGCTCTATTTTCTAAAAATTAATTTATGTGTTTCCACTTACCACTTAAGCAACTACTTTAACTTTCACACCTAAATTTTGATGTTTTTCTTTACCAAATCTACCTTTTTTCTCAAAAGTTATAATCTCTGAAACTATATCAAAATCAAGTATTACATGTCTTACCTTAGTTGTAGCACTGCTACGCACTCCACGTGGCTTGTAAATTGAAACATATTTACTATTTCTTATAGTCTCTTTCTAACAGTTTTATTGACGCTTCTGTTGGCTCTAATCCATATTCATAACTCTCTTTAAATATTCTAGGTAATTTCTTTAATCTAAAATTTAAATCTTCTAAATCACATTTATCTAAATCTAAATATTCTGTCCCTAACCAATTAGAATACATTTCATAATCTTCACCTTTTTTTGCTTCAAAAGCTTTCTTAATGTCTTCTAATCCCATCGTTCCACCACAGTCTTCTATTATTCCAAATCCTTCTCCTTCAATTACTCTCGGTAACACTCTTCCACCTATACTTTCATCTTTAAATATTTTTTCTAGCACTATATTAAATGTCCAGTTATCACCAAAATCATATTGAAATTCCATTTTTTCATTTTCTTTGTCTAATACCCATTTCAATTTTATATCTTTTGCATCTTTTAATTCTTTATACTTTTTATCTAATCTTGGAATAATGGTATCATCTTCAAATATACATCCATATTGTCCAATTTTAAAGAAGTCCTCATCTTTAAAATCTTCTAAATGTTTATTATAATATTCTAAATTATTGATAATAAAATTATTCAATTCATCTACTTCAAATAGATATAAGTGACTTCCTTGCATTTCAAATAATGTCATTAGTATATACGCTAATCTTGCCATTGTTATATCATTCATCACTTGAAATCTTCTCCATATTTTTGGTTTATATTCTTGTAATTCTGCATATATTTGGTATATTGGTTTACTTGCCATATTTTTCATCTCCCATCAATATCTATAATCCATATTTTTAACTAAGCATTGTGTATCTTCAATTCTATGAAAGCCATTTTTAGCATAAAATTTTATTAGCTTTTCTATTTCTTTTTTATCACTACTTGGTTTCATTTTCTTTTCTTCTATTTCGAATGGATTTGCTAATAATACAATACATCCTGGTCGCAATTTTAATATTCGCTTTATCAATCTAGGTAATTCTTTTACTAACTCACCTCCAATTCCAATATTTCTATATTTCTTTTCTATAAATATTTCATCAATATAAAGAACATCTCTATCCGTTCCTACATATTCATCATTTTCTTCACCATCAAAACTAAATAAATATTCACATACTCCTTGCTTCTCTGAATCTATTAAATCAAATAAGTCAAATACACCGTATCCAGTTTCTTCTGCCATCCATACATCCATATAAGTCATTTCTATTCTTCCTATTCTTTCTTGTTTATTTAATTCTTCATCCGTTTTATATATTGTTAAAAAATATCTTTGATTTAATAAGCTTTCATCTGAATAACTGATATCTATTTCCTCATCATTTATGTCTCCAATTGCTTCTCCATTTCCAGCACATTCTATTAATATGCTTTCTATATTCATCTTTTACCTCCAAAATCTTCTTTTTACAATTTTACCATATTATGCCGAAAAAATAAACCCTAAGATTTTACTACTTAAGGCTTTGTATAACTTTTTTTATCTAATTACCAATCCCAACTTCACAACTGGATTTTTCTCTGCTAGGAAAACACCTTTAATTTCAATACTTTCTGGAACAACTTGTCCATTTTTCTTACCGTTCTTTAGTGTTACATCCGTGTGCACTGTACTTTTACTTATTCCAAATTTCTTGGCTGTACCTCTTACGGTGTCTTTTGAATCTATTATATAGTGTGCTAAGTTAATGGCACGTTCTTCAATTGATATGCATTTCATAAAGCAAACCCCCATCTCGAATACTTTTGTTTAATTGTATTCTTATTCTTTACTTTTTATTCTAATTTTCTTATAAAATACTACCTATCATTCCTGCATCATTACCCAAAACAGCAGGTGCAATTTTTATTTTCTGTCTTCTTTTATTATCTTTATTAATCTGTTGTAATCTATTTCTTAGCCTTTCTAAAAGTACATCCTCAAAATATACAAAACTTCCTCCAATCCCGTACAATCTCTGGCTCAAAAATACAAATTAAGTTTTGGATTCCCTCACTTAAATTATCGATATACTCATTAACCACATTTTCAATTACCAGATAGTCTTTATTTTCTGGTGTATTTCTTCGAATCATTTCTAGCAATTCTTGTCCTCTTGTGGTTTCATCCAAATTTAGTGCGTTACGCAAATTATTTTTTAAAGCCTTCATAGAAGCATATCTTTCAAAACAGCCATTTCTACCACAATTGCATCGAATGCCATCTTTTTGAATTACCATATGACCAAACTTGTGACCAGCATTATTTCCTGTTTTTTGTAATTCTCCTTGTAAAAAATAAGCACCACCAATACCAGTTCCCAAAGTCAAAAATATGCTACTATTATACCCTTTTAAACAGCCATAAGCATTTTCTGCTAACCCCGCACACTTAGCATCATTTCTTATCGTAATTGGTAACTCCAATTCCTTCAAATCTTCTACCAGATTAAAATTTCTAACTTGCAAATTAGTAGCTTTTACAATCACTCCATTCTCAATTTCACCTGGAGTACCAATTCCCATTTTTTCGATCTTATACTTTTCTTTAAACAGCTTTACCTTCTCTAAAATATACTCTGTAATAGCCTTCTTAAGATTTCTTTTTTCCGTGGCAGTTAGTCTTTTTTCTACCTTTTCCACAATCTTACCATTTTTGTCTATCACACCAATTGCCATGTGACTTCCACCAATATCAATTCCTATCTTCATTTTCATCTTCCTTTCTTTTTTCTGTGTCCGATTGGGGTCTGCCACATCTACTTTTTCTTGTTTTTAATGTGTCCCAAAATGGACAAAAATGTCCAAGTGGGACCCCCACTGGACACTTGTTTTTTATACGCCGTATGCTGAGAATAAGAAGTTACCCATATATACTTGTACACATGGTACCAATACAACTAATACGAAGAAGATTAGTACGGCTCCAACGATTGCATATACCACTTGTGGTAATGCCTTCATGATTTTTGTCATGATGTTATCGATGTCTATTTCCATATATTCTACTAGTTTTTCCATCATTTCGGTTAAATCTGTTTGCATACCTATTTTTAACATTTCGGTTATCATAGGTTTGGCTAAACCTGACTTTTCGAATGGCTCAATCCAAGAAGAACCAGTTAAGATATTATTAATAGATGTTTCTATGATGGATAGCATAACATAGTTTTTGATTACGTTTTTGCTGACCTCAATGGAGTCTTGTATTCTCATTCCATTTTTCATATTTAGTAACATTGCTTTTAGAAATCTTGAAAAGTCTAACGCAAAGATTAATTCACCAAAAATTGGCATTTTGTATTTAAAGTAATGAAAGTTGTATTTTCCTTTTGGTGTTTTGATATAAAATATAATAGCTGCTACTACCGCTAGAACCAGTAATACTGGTATATACCAAAACTGGATGAGCTTATCTAGGAACGCCGCAAACCATATGGTTACAGCTGGCAATTCTTCTTCTGTTCCTAATTCGTCAAATACGCCTTGGATAGCAGGTATAGCAAATAAGGTTCCTACTACTAGCATAACTAATAATAAAACAAATTGTACAATATTTGGTATTAGTATGGCCCTTATTTTTCTATTTAATGCTTCTGTTTCGTCTAAATATTTAACTGCTTGCTGTAATGAATTGGTAAGTGATCCTGATAGTTCTCCTACTTTTATCATGTTAATATAAATGTAAGGAAATACATTTTCATAGTATTCCATCGTTGTATACATATTTTCTCCGTGCTTCTACTCCTGCTAAAATATCTTCTAAGATACCACGAAAGGATAAGTTCTCAGTACTTTTTATGATGGTATCTAAGGCATGAATATTATTAAAGTTTGCCTTTTTTAATAGATAAAAGTTTTGGGTAAATACTACTAAGTCTCTTTGTGTTATTTTTTCAGTTTTTGCAAAATATAAATTTACCTTTTCCTTTGTACTAAGTGTCTTTTTGGTATTTCCTAATTGTGTAGTATTAACATTTTTCATGATTTCTTGGATGTCTGTTACATTTTTCTTTTGCTTTTTCTGTTTTTTGTTAGAACGATAAGAAACCTGTTCAATGGCAATTGGTAATAAGTTACTTGATTTTAATGACTTAATCAAATTTTGTCTACTAGAAGATTCTACTTTATTCCTTACAATTACCCCTGTTTTTGTCATAGCCCTGTACATATAAATAGGCATTTTTAGGTTACCTCCTATTTTTATTATTTGTCACGTTTGATTTTTAATTGCATAATGGTTCTATTCAAAATTTCTAAGTTTTTTTCTTCAATTTGTGCTTTCGCTAACTCTAATGAAATCTTGTCTTGTACAAATAATTCTGCTAAAGAGTTGATTAATCCAATGCTTCCTTTTTCTAAGTTACTTTGTATCGCATCTTCAATTTCGGAAACGCTTAATTTTTCTTTACGTATAATTCCTGCCACAATATTATCTACTACCATTACCTCTGGTACTAGTACTAGTTTTCCATCATTTCCTGGTAATAGTCTTTGTGATACTACTAGTTTTAATAGAGCAGATAACAAATATTTAACACTGGCTTGATCTCTTACTTCGTAGAAGTTTATCATTCTGTCAATGGTTTCTGCACAAGATTTTGTGTGAAGGGTTCCGATTACTAAGTGTCCGAGATTCTGCCATTTCAATGGCAGCTTCCATGGTTACTTTGTCACGAATCTCTCCAATGACTAGAATATCACAGTCCTCTCTTAAAGAGTTTTTAACACCATCACTAAACGTCAAGCTATCTCTTCCTTTTCCAATTTCTTTTTGAACAATTAAAGATTTTTTAGAATGATGTTTGTATTCGACTGGATTTTCTAAGGTTAGTATTTTTTTGTTTTGATTTTCATTGATATGATTAATCAAAGCATTTAAAGTTGTACTTTTACCAGAGTTTGTCTTACCTGTAACTAGAATTAGACCTTGTGGCTGATAAGTCATTCTTCTTACAATGTCTGGTACTCCTAGTGACTCATATTCTGGTAATTCATTTTTGATAAGTCTTAGGGTACATAGTGGTACATCGTCAGATAAAGAAATATTAACTCTTAAACGAATGTCTTTGTATTCATAAGACATATCTAGCTTTCTTGTATTATTAAATACCTCGTCTTTTTCTACATTTCCTTGTACTAAATAATCATAATATTCTGTCATATCCTCTGGGGTTAGTATCTTGCTGTTTGGTACTGGTACTAGCTTTCTTGCAATTCTAAGCATTGGTTTATTATCACAAATTAAATGCACGTCTGAAGCATCTAGCTTCATCGCTTCGTCTAATATTTTATCTAAGTTCATAGCTTCCTCCTTTGTTTTTTAGAAAATTAATAATCTTTTATTTAATTCCTCTAAGGTTGTATAGCCGTTTATAATTTTTCTAATTCCATCAATGACTAATGGTTCATATCCTTGCTCTAAAGCAATTTTTCGAATCTCTAGGCTTGATTTTTCATTCATAACAGCTTCTTTTATTTCGTCTGATAAGTTTAATACTTCAAAGATTCCAATTCTGTCATAATATCCTGTGTTGTTGCAATGCTTACATCCTGGAGTATCATAGGTTTTCCCATTCAAATCAAATTTTATATTGTATTTGTCACCAATTGCTGTTATGATTTTCTTTTCTTCTTCATTAAATTTTCTTTCTTGTTTGCATTTAGGACAAATTTTCCTTACCAATCTTTGCGAAATAGCAGTTGCTAGAGTACTGGAAATATCGTAATTAGATAATCCCATTTTTCTTAATCTTGTGATAACTTCTACACTATCTATCGTATGGATAGTAGATAATACATAATGTCCTGTTTGACCTGCTTGGATGGCAATTTCTCCTGTTTCGGTATCTCTTATTTCTCCTACTAATATGATATCTGGGTCTTGTCTTAAAACATTTCTTAAAGCACTAGAAAAAGAAGATTTATGCTCATCAATTTCAATTTGGTTTAGTCCAGGAATTCTGATTTCTACTGGGTCTTCAATTGTGGTTATATTAATTTCTGGGCTGTTTAGATAGTCCATAATACTGTAAAGAGTTGTTGTTTTACCTTCTCCTGTTGGAGCTGCAATAATCGTAATACTGTTTTTCTTTTGAATACTTTTTCTTAAATTTTCCTCGGTTCCTGGGAAACCTAGTTCAAAGATATTTTTGATATTAGAGTTTTTCTTTAATAATCTTAATACGAATTTTTCGCCATAGACATTTGGTTGTGAAGATACACGAATGTTGTAATCTTCATAAGTTAATATTCTTCCATCTTGTGCTTCTTGTTTTTCTTGGTGCATATTAGAAATTGCTTTTAGTCTTCCGAATGATTTGTTGTTGTTTTTCTTTTTTGATTTTGGCTGCGGTAAATAACTCTCCATCAATTCTATATCTTACTCTTAATTCGTCTGCCATTGGTTCAATGTGGATGTCACTTGCTCTTCTTTTAATTCCTGTTTTGATAATACTGTCAACTAATCCTATGGCGGTATCATTACTTTCACTTGCTACTCCAAAATCAGTTGTTACTTCTCCTTCTAGTGATTTTAAAATTCTATCAATGTCATTTTCAAAAGTGATGTAACTATCCATTACTAGGCCTTTGTTTAATAGTAATAGCTTAACGGCATTTATATTTTTAGTATTTACGGTATTGGCAAAACATACCTTGATTTTTCCCGCTACTACTTCAAAAGGCACTACTTTATTTTTTTGTGCCACATCTAATGAAAAATAGTCAGTTAATTTAACCTTGATTTTATCTCCTGTTAATAAAATTCCTTTTTCTCCTATGATGTCTCCAATTGCTTCAATTAATGTGTTTGCGTCACAAACATTTAATAGATATAAGATATCTCCTAGCTTTTTATCTGGATGCTCCCTTTGATATTGCAAAGCATTTTCGATGTCTTTTTCTTTTACAATTCCTCTTTTTACTAGTTCAACCCCTATTGGTTGTCTTTTTTTTGCGTCCATTTTCTAACCTTCCTTTCTTTGCTTTTTAGGGCATATTTATCTTTTGCTTTCTATTTTATGATACTATTTTTTTAAAGTATATTCTATTATTCTTGCTGGCTCGTCTCCCAACGTAATGCTAACTTCTATTATCTCTTTTGCATTGTTTATTTTATGAGTAAAACTTGCCTTTGTTACTTCTTTACAAATTTTAACTTGATTACGATAAATTGCTTTATTTTCTGAAACATACATATATTGCATTCCATTATCAAATATTACGTAGTTGTCTTTACACTCTAGCACTTGTATTCCAGCATGGTTTACTTCATCGGAAAAATAGCTATTAAATTTTGTATACTCCTCTAACGGATTTAGTTTGTCGGTTACGGTATCTACATTTTTATAAAAATAAGTACTAATAAAAGCTGTTACACCTATTACAATTGTCATAACAATAATATAGACGGTTAATGACACAAGTGTAATTCCTCTTTCTTCTTTCATGCTAATTCTCCTTTGAAAATATAGTTGCTAGTTCTACTTTTTGCTCTTCCGTTTTAAATTTGTAAGAAATTGTGACAGTTGCTTGTTTTACAAGACCTGATATTTTACCTTCTGCTATTTGACTATAATCTTCTATTTTTATGGATTTATAAAACCCTTCTTTTCCAACTATTTCTTGTAAGGTTATTTCTGGTTCTATACTAATTTCTTCAAAGCTTTTATTTTTCAATTTTTCTATTTCTTCTACTGCAATGGCTGTTGCTTCTGCTTTTAAGTCTGTTTCTTTTGCTATGCTATTGATTCTATAAGATAATATTGCTATCATGGAAACAAAGATAAACAATATGACTACAGATATTGCTATATCAATTCCCGTATATCCTTTTTCACTCTTTAAATCCATTCTTAACTCCTTTTATTTTGTGATAAATAAAACTAGTAATAACATTATTATGTTAGAACTACCTAAGAAAAATCCAATACTTAGTTTATTGGCAATTTGTTCTTCTGATTTTTTATTTTTCTTTTTTCTTTCTTTTATTTTCCACATTAGCATGTAGAAGAAAATAGCAAGTAGAGTAAATATAATTGCATTTGCTGTTATATATTCTCCTGTGAAACTCACCATGGTGATAATCATTAATAATATTCCTGTTACATAACTATTTTTAGCATATTTTCTTAAGGTTATGGTATCTAACAATAATACAATAATGTATAATCCTAGGTATATACCATATCTATAGATACTAGCTTGTTCTACTATGCATAGATATAACATATACATAATAGATATTACAATTCCATAAACAGATATTAATTTGTCCATTTTACGATTTTCTTTGTCAATTCCTGAAATAAGAATAACAAATGTTACATATAAAAGAATAAAACTAAATTCTATTATTTTTGTTAGGCTTAAAGTTTCTATTGTTAGATTCATTAAAATTGCTAATAGCAAAAATAGTCCACCTGACAAAATTTCTAAAATTAAATATCTTGGTCTTATTTTTTCTTTGCAATATCTACATTTTCCCCTTAGTGCTATATAACTAATTATTGGTAGTAAGTCTAAGAAACCTAATTTGTGGTTACAATTAGGACAGTACGAATGAGTTTTTACGATATCTTGCCTTTTTGGTATTCTATAAACTGCTAGTGTATAAAAGCTTCCAAATAGGGTTCCTATTATAAATATTAGTGTATATAGTATAGGATTTGCGTTCATCTTTTTTCCTTTTCTTGTTTATTTTAATTTTAGCCATACACACATTGTGTGCGTATGGCTGTTACTATTTATTCTTCGTTTTTTAATTTTCCCTGCATTACTACTATGCCTATTCTGTTTCGCCACCAGTTGCTTTTGCATCACTCCATGTAATTCCACCTGTAGTTCCAATTGTTCCAGTAACTGTAACTTCAGCACCAGAAGCATCTTTTCCCTTTGGTACTAATGTAATAGTTGTTCCAGATACTGTATATTGGTTTGTATCTGTTGATGTTAATGGGTTTGCTGTTAGATATGCTTCGAAACTTGCATATGTTGTATCACTTGTATATTTAGCTTCATAGTAGTCAGCCATTTTAGTATTTACATCTAATTGTGCTGTTTCTTTTGCTTCTGCTAATTTTGTTTCAGATACAGATGTAGTAGCTTTTTTCAAAATACCATTTTCACCTGTTAGCATAGCAATAGACACCCCTGCTAAAATTAATAATACAATAATTGTGATAACTAAAGCGATTAAAGTAATACCGTTTTGTTTTTTCATCATGTTTCTTCTCCTCCTTTTCTTTTGATTTATAAAAATATATTTTGTCTTATATGAACAGTTTTATTCATATAACGTTAACAACTAAATTATTTTGTTCCTTTATCTTGAAAGAATTGCCCTCCAGATGTAGTGGTTTTATCTTCTGTATCGGTTGATCCCGTATTTCCATTCTTGGCATTAGCAGAATTACTTTCATTATTAGTTGTTGTTCCATTATTATTAGAATTACTATTAGATGTTCCTCCAGCAGTAGAATTATTGGTAGTTGTATTCGTTCCACTTGTACTTTCTGTTGGTTCATAAGAAGAAAATGGATTAGCCTTTCCTGGTTTATAATCTTGTATTTTTTTGTAATTATTTAAATCAGTTGAATCTACTTCATATGTCATAATTACTTTACTTTCATCTAGTTTCTCGCTATCTGCTAATTCTTGTTTTACACTATCTGGTGTGCTATAGGAAACTGGATTTGGTATGGTTTTTGTCATTGGCACATAGTCATATAGTAAAATTCCTAATAAAAGAATGATTGCCAAGCACAATAGTAATGCAATTATAATTTCCTTGATAATTTTTTTTGACATAGTACACTCCTTTTTTATTTGCTACCAAGATTTTCTAACTTATTATCTAGCATTATTGGTAGCTATCGTATTGTTCGCACTGTTTGTATTATTCGTACTGTTGGAACTAACAGTACTTCCTCCTGTAGTATTATTGCTTGTGTTACTTGTGTTTACTGTATTACTTGTATTGTTTGTATTTGCTCCATCTGTTGCCGTTAATCCTGTATTTGGATTGCTTGTTCCTGATACTTCTTTGATGGCAATTTCTTTGCAGACAAAAGAACCTTGTAAGGTATCTCCTGATGGTATCATTTTAAATTCTTCTATCTTAAATCCTAAAGTTGTATCATTTTCAATGTCAGATATAAAATCTGTTATGGAAATATAGCTTCCATTTACCGTGAATCTTAAGTTGTAAGTATCTTTTGTATTCCCTTGTACAATATCAATTCTAACGATAGCACCTTCGCTTGTTGCATAGTTTCCTAGTTTTACCCATAAAGTTTCTACTTCATATCTTTCTAATTGAGCTGCAGCTTGGACTTCACCATCGCTACTTACAACTGTTAAATCTTCATATTCTTTTTTGGTTTGTTCTAATTTTTTACTATTTTCTTTAACTGTATTTACTGCCTGTTTAAAATCCTTTTCTGCCAATTTGCTAGCTTCTTGGATTTTTTCATCAAGCGCTTTGTTTTTATATTGTATACCTACATAACTTAAGATTTCTACGCCTCCTACTTCAAAGCCTACTACTACAATATAAATGCTAAGTGTTACTAATAGTCCAATTAAAATTAGCATTAATAATTTTTTCATGGCAATTCTCCTTCTATTTTGATGCTAACTATATTATTATCTTTTTGTCCTGCTGTTGATATTATATTAGTTAGAATAACATCTGTTTTCATTCTAGCAACTAAGTATCCTAATTGTTCATATCGATTTGATTGTGCATTTATAATAATATGGCTACCAGTTGTATTTTCGATTGATGTTAATTGTACATTTTCTGGTACAATTGACATGATTTGATTTAATAAATTTGGAATAGCATTTCTTGTTTTGTTTCTGTCGGTAATTCTGTCATTAGCCTCCTGTAAATTTTTTAACATTGTACTATATTCATTAATTTTACTATTAATTCTCTCATTATCACTAGTAGCAAATTGAATTTGATTATTCGTAGATGTGATAGATTCTTGTGCCTCTTGTGTTTTTTTGTTCATTTGGCTAGCTAATAGCCCTGAAAATACGCTGTAAAGTATAACTAATATAAAAACACCAATGGCTATTCTTAATAATCCAAATTCTGTTTTATCAAATGGTTGTCCTAAATCCCAAGTGAACATGCCACCTAAATTCTTCTTTTCTTTTTCCGTTCTACCTGGGCTAACTTCTATTTTTAACCAATCTGGAAGTTTGTCCGCTAAAGTTTGTCCTTTAAAGTTCATTCCTCCAATTCCAATTCCAACGCCCATCATTGCTAAAGATATGGCAGAGTTTACTTCAATGTAGTCTTTTATGCTAATATCTCCTGCTAAATTTTGGACAAAGTATGGTTTTAAGATTTCACAAGTAACTCCCTCTAAATATTCTTGAAAATATAGGTCAATGTTGTTAATTAATGCTGCTGTTCCTGTAACATATACTTTTTTAATTCTGTCACCATTTGTTTTTATAATTTCTCTTACTTTTCCTACAATTGTATAAAGTGTTGGCATGATTTCTTCTAAATAATTAGAATTTTCTGTTTGTAGTTCTTTTCCTGCTGAAGTATAGATGGTTGTATTTTTACAGATTTCATAAGATTTTAGGTAAGAGTTTTCTTTTAAGTTGATTTTTGTTAAGAAATCTCTGCTTCCTTCTTCTATTTTATCAATGTTATAGACTTTGTCATCTAATATGGTTGTTACGGTTGTAGTATCTTCTATATTAACAACAAGAGCATTTTCGTGTTTTTCGATATCAATTAAGTTTGGAATGGCCATTGAAATAGGTGAAATATGAGATAATCTATAGCCATCTATTGCTTGCATTTGTTTGTTTAACTCAATTTTATTGTCTGCTACATGAATGATTTTTATTTTTTCTTTTTCATCTTGATTTCCAACAATTGCATATCTAGTTTCAAATACATTTGGGTTATATCCTTTTTCTGCACAGTAAGATTCGAATTCTGTTTTGATTGCTTTTGTTAGGTCATTTTTGGTAAGCAAGGCAAACATATCAAAATAGTTGTACATTTCTTCTGCTAAGTTGATGCTAATTGGTGTTTTTTGGCTGTAAGTTTCTTGAACAATTTGCTCGATTGCTTCTCCTACTTTGTCATAGAACATAAGTCCAAATGCATCTACTTTTACCTTGTCATGGTCTTTTGAAACTTTCGCATATTTAATTAAATGTTCTTCAATATATAGCCCTAGGCAACTTGAATTCGCCATCTTCTTCTCCTTTTTTAATTGATATCTATTTTTATTTTTTACAAATTAATAAAAATCCATACTTGAATTTTTTACACATTTCTTCAAATATATTTATATTTTATCTTTATTTGGCAAAAAGTCAATAGGTTTAACATACTTGTAATAAAAACGTAATATTTTTGTAATACTACGTTTTTTGTTTAGGCTTTTTGCAATTTCGCCATAAAAAATCCATCTGTTATTTCATTTGGATAAACCTGTATAAAGTTCCCATTTTCGACATTTTTTTCGATTTTTTCTTCTTTTATATATTGTGATAAATCCATTTTTACTATCTTAAAATTTGAATTGTTTTTCAAAAATTGCTTTATTATATTTTCATTTTCCTCCTTTAAAATACTACAAGTAGAATAGACTAACTCTCCTTTTGGCTTTAAATAATTAGAACAAGTTTGCAATATTTGTAATTGTAGTTTTTTCATTTCTTCTATATCTTCTTTTTTTCTTTTCCATTTAATATCTGGCTTTCTTTTTAGCACACCAAATCCTAGGCATGGTACATCTAGCAGTATTTTATCAAAACTATTTTGATATTTTTCTTCATATATAGTAGCATCCTTTACTTCTGTCTTTATCATGTGAAGCCCCAATCGCTTAGCTGTATCTTCTACTAACTTCACGCGATGCCTATGTAAATCCCATGCCATAATTTCTCCCTGATTTTCCATTAATTCTGCCATAAAAGTTGTTTTTCCACCAGGACTACTACAAGCATCTAATACTTTATCTTTTGGTTTGGGATTTAATACTAAGGGAATTAGGCCTGCTGCCTCATCTTGAATCGTAAATTTTCCTTCTTTAAAAGCTGACAAATTTTCTATATTTTTTGCATTTTCTAAAACCAAAAAATTTTCCACCTCACCTTTTTTCGCTTTAACCTTCCCTTGTTCTTGTAACTCTTTAACCAACTCTTCTTGGGTTGTTTTTAATGAATTGATACGAGCATGTATTAGTGGCTTTAAGTTCGATACTTGGCAAATGTTTTCAACTCTTTTTAGAGCTTCTTTTCCATACTTACCATTACTTTCATCGGCATTTTGTTTTGCCTGGTGTTGCTCCTTTAGCAATTCTTCCACTAACCACTCAGGCATAGAAGTCGTTTTCGAAATTCTTTCTACATCATTTTTAATTTCAAAAAACGCCTCATAATCTTTTTTCTCAACTCTTCTTAAAATAGCATTCACAAAATTGCTGCTTGCCTTATGGCCATATCTTTTTGCCAAATTAACGCCTTCGTTTACCACAGCGGACTTTGGTACTTTATCTAAAAATAAAATTTGATAAACACTTAACCTTAAAACATTCAAAATCCAAGGAGAAATCTTCTTCATGCGTATCTTAGAATATTTTTTAATCACTTCATCTATCGTCAAACGCCAAGCTGTCGTTCCATAAACAATTTGTGACGCCAAGCCCACATCCTGTTTTGATAGTTCTAGCCTATCCTTTCTCGCCTTGTTTAAAGCTTCATCTAATGCAATATTAGAATAGGCATCATTTTTATCAATCTGGTATAGCACCTTCAAAGCCAGCTCTCTTGCTTTATCCATTTTTCTTTCCCTCCTATGTGAAATTGGGGACGTTTCTTTTTTCACATTTTGATGAAAAAATCTCAATTCTATTTTTGAAGTTTTATCTTTATATACAAAATGTGAAAAAAGAAACGTCCCCAATTTCACACAAAAAGATTATATCTATTTTTTTCAAAAATTTCTACCTATTTTGTATATTTTTTCTAATTTTCGGAAAAGATAGCAATAAAAGATTTTGGGAGGTTGATTATGGATATTAAAAAACATTTAATCATAACTGGTAATTCTAATGTTTCTTGGAAGGATGCTATTGTAAAAGCAATTGCTGAGGCTTCTAAAACAATTGATTATTTATCAGAAGTTAAGATTTTAGAGCAAAGAGCTAGCATCGATGGCGACAAAATTTTAGAATATTTTGTTGATTTAGATATTAGTTTTACGCTTGATTTAGATAGAAAGAAAAATTAATGTAGGGAGGACAGTTTTATGGCTACAAATCCATTAGAAACAAAACAAACTTATCAAGATTACGTTGATAAAAAATCCCCCAACTCTCCTATTTTAAAGAATTGCTTTAATGCTTTTTGGGTGGGTGGATTGATTTGCTCCATTGGACAGATTATACTTAATATATGTAAAGAAAGAGGTTTTGATACCGTAACTTCAGGTACAATTGTTTCCATTTTGTTAATTGGGATTTCTGCTTTTTTAACAGGTCTTAATTTATTTAATAAGATTGGAAAATTTGCCGGTGCTGGTTCTTTAATTCCTATTACAGGTTTTGCTAATTCTATTGTATCTCCTGCTATGGAGTATAAATCAGAAGGTTATGTTATGGGGGTTGGCGGAAAAATGTTCACAGTTGCAGGTCCTGTACTTGTGTTTGGTATTTCTGCTTCGATTTTGGTTGGAATTGTATTTTTAATTTTTAATACACAAAGTATGACATTAGTATAATTTTGTTCCCTTTAAAAGTTAAATTATAATAGAAGGAGTTGATATTTTGGAAAAGTTAGGAAAACAAACTATAAAATTTAATACACCGCCTACTATCTTAGATTGTGCGTCTATTGTTGGCCCTAGAGAAGCTGAAGGTCCCTTGGCCAAGTATTTTGACCAAACTTTAGATGACGAATTTTGGGGTGAAAAAACTTGGGAAAAGGCAGAAAGTAAAATTATAAAAGAAACAGTAAATACTGTTATTTCAAAGTCTGGCGTACCTGCAAGCGAAATTGATTGTATGTTTGCTGGTGACCTATTAAATCAATGTATTTCTTCTAGCTTTGGTTTAAGAGAACTTAGTATTCCATTTTTTGGTGTATTTGGTGCTTGTTCTACCTTTGTAGAGTCTATGATTTTAGGTGCTATGGCTATTGAAGGTTTTGCCAACAATGTGCTATGTGCTACCTCTAGCCATTTTTGTAGTGCTGAAAAGCAATTCAGGTTTCCTTTGGAACTAGGGAACCAAAGACCACCTACAAGCCAATGGACTGTAACTGGTTCTGGCGCTGCTATTTTAACAAAGAATGGTCAAGGTCCTTTCATTACACACATTACCCCTGGAAAAATTGTAGATATGGGAATTAAAGATGCTAACAACATGGGAGCCGCGATGGCGCCAGCTTTTGCTGACACGTTAGTTACTCATTTTTTAGATACAGGAAGAAACCCAAGCTATTATGATGCCATTATCAGTGGTGATTTAGGTCATATTGGAAAAGATATTGCCATTGATATCGCAAAATCACAAGGCTATAATATTAAATCAAATTATAATGATTGCGGTGTTTTAATCTTTGATAAAAATGCACAAGATACTCACTCTGGCGGTAGTGGTTGTGCTTGTTGCGGAACCGTATTTTCTGGTTATTTATTTAAACAGTTAAAAGAAAAGAAAATGAAAAAAATCTTATTAATTGCAACTGGTGCTTTAATGAACTCAACTAGTTCGCAACAGGGCGAAAGTATCCCTGGTATTGCCCATGCAATTAGTATCGAAATTTAAACAGGGATTGAGGGACGTTCCTTAAATCCCTACCTTAGGGACTGTGGGGACACTCCTTAAAGTTTCAGTGTCAAAGGAATGTCCACAAATCTTTGCTAGAAAGGATGATTGATTTTATGAATGTAAATTGGTCCAACGTTTTTGATTGGATGATGTTGTTAAAATGTTTTGTGACTGGTGGTGTGATTTGTATTATTGGTCAAATTTTGATTGATAAGACAAAACTTACACCAGCTAAGATATTAGTTATTTTTGTAACAGCAGGTGCTATTTTAGGTGGCCTTGGTATTTATCAGTACGTAGTTGATTTTGCCGGTGCTGGTGCTACTGTTCCTCTTACTGGTTTTGGCTATAATTTGGCTAAAGGTGCCATTGAAGCTGTTCAACAAAGTGGTTTGGTAGGTGCTTTTACTGGTGGTGTTAAGGCTGCCGCTGGCGGTATTGCTGCTGCTGTGTTCTTCCGGTTATTTGGCTTCTTTGATTTCAAAACCTAAAATGAAGAAACAATAAAGAGGCATAAATTTAGGCGGGATATCTCCCGCCTTTTTTGAGGTTTGATAGTATTGCTTTAACTAGCTATCACTTCATTTGCCACTTTCAAAATTTCCGCAAATTCTGGTACATTGGACTCAAATTCCTTTAATACTGGTGTTCTTTTGTCCTCTTCTTCTTTGTACCAAACTTCGCAGGTGCCTAAAAACTTTTTTTCCTTGTCATAGACATCGTACATCAAGACAAACATTCTCGATTTGTTCCGTACGATTTCAACGGTGTCGTTTTTTGCTCTCATTACCTCTGACCATCTTGCCTTTTTCAATTTCTCTTCCATTCTTAGCCCCCTCTAACTTACCCTATAACCTTCAAAGTTATAGTAAGTTTTGCGATCATTTTCTTTGCTCTTTTTTTCAATGACTACTTCTGTTCCCTTAAATACAACAAACAAGTGATTTTCTTTATCTGTTTGAATCAAATTGGCGGCATCATCGTATATGCACTGTTTGCTTCCATCTGTTACCTTTACAAATAGTTCTTCGTGCACAATACAATATTCCGTCTTAGCATCTACCGGAACTTTACAGATTTCCAAAGCTTCATTAATGCTAAAGATACTCGTATTATCTTCATCTTTGCATTCTGCCAGATGATGCTTACCAAAAACTCTTTCATGAATCTCCTTAAAAGTTTTTTTCCAACAGCTTTCACTGTTAGTTTCACAATCTGTCTTCTCATGATAGGTGTCAATCTGGATTTGATTTCCGCAGATTTTTATCCGCCTGCATCCATTCGTTATTTCTTTTTGGTTTGTTGTCATTGCTACTCCTCCTTTTTACTAAACCTTTTGGTTGATTTGTTCTGCTTTATTTTATCATATTATGTTAATTTTTGCAATAATAATAGTATAAAAAAATTAAAAACCTCTATTTTCAGAGGTTTTTTGCTTTATTTTTAAGCTTTTTTAGCTACTTCTGCAATTTCAGCAAAAGCTTTTGGGTCTGTTACAGCGATTTCTGCTAACATTTTTCTATTAATAGTAACATTTGCTTTTTTAAGCCCTGCAATCATTTTACTGTAAGTTGTTCCATTCATTCTTGCTGCTGCATTAATTCTTGCAATCCATAATTTTCTAAAATTACTTTTTTTATCTTTTCTTCCTACATACGCATAAGCTAAAGATTTCATAACTGCTTGGTTAGCGGTTCTAAATCTATACCCTTTTGCTCCATAATATCCTTTTGCTTGTTTTAATATTTTTTTATGTCTTGCTCTTGTTGTTCTAGCTGTTTTTACTCTTGCCATTTATTTTCACCTTCCTTATTTTCTTTGTCAATTTTAGTTACCATATGGTAATAATTTTTTGATTGTTTCTACACATGTTTTATCAGCATAAGCATTTTGAACTTTTCCTGATTTTTTTTGTCTTCTTGTTTTATTAGCTAATAAGTGTCTTCTGTTTGATTTTGTTCTTTTTACTTTCCCTGTAGCTGTTAATGAATATCTTTTTTTAGCAGCTTTATTGGTTTTTAATTTTGGCATAATGATAACTCCTTTCGTTTTTTACTTTTTATTAGAGCTAGATAATTACTTATCTGCTTTTTTAGCTAAAATGGTAAACATGTTTCTGCCTTCTAATTTTGGTTGTTTTTCAACAGTTGCTACATCTTCTAAAGCTTCAATAAATTTGTTTAGTACTGCTTCTCCTGCTTTCCAGTTGTTAACTTCTCTACCTCTAAAACGAACTGTTATTTTTAGTTTGTTTCCGTCTGTTAAGAATTTTCTTCCATTTTTACATTTGAAACCAAAGTCGTGCTCTTCAATATTAGGCGTTACTCTTAACTCCTTTATTTCAAAGCTTTTTTGCTTTTTCTTTGCTTCTTTTTCTTTTTTGGCTTGCTCAAATTTGTATTTTCCATAGTTCATGATTTTACAAACTGGTGGATTGGAATTTGGTGCAACTAGTACTAAATCTAAGTTTTTGCTTTCTGCTTTTTCTAAAGCTTCTTGAAATGAGATTACTCCTGCTTTTTGTCCATTATCCTCTATCAACTGTACTTCTTTTGCCCTTATTTGTCTGTTGATTGGTAATTCTTGTTTGATTGAAAACACCTCCATAAATATAAAAAATTTGGCTTTGTTACAAGTCAAATTAAAAATAACACCAAAATTATTTTGCTTTGGTTGTATTTAATTTTAACCTTTTTCCTCGTTTTGGATAAGGTGAGAAGTTTTATCTTCTTCTTGTAACGTATATTATTATATACCAAATAACAAAGCTTTGTCAAGTAGTTTTGAAGAAAAAATAACTAATGTATGTGTCCTCTATTTTGTTCTTCTTTTTCAAATGTGAAACACTTTTTGTCTTTTTCTAAAAAGATGTTTCACATTTTATTGCAGTTCTACATATAAAGTATGACCCTAAAGGAATAGATATCATATGCATCAGTTGTATTAATACGATTACGATCACTTGCATACTTACTGCTGTTATAGTAACTTCCACCTCTAATAACACAAGGAAGGTCAGGATAGCTATAGGTTTCTGTTGTCCATTCATAGCTATTACTTGCCATATCCCAAATATTACATATTTTATCTTGTTTACTTAGGTCTATCAAATGATTTGTTCCTTTTTCTGCTAGTCCATCTTCTTCTGTATTCAAACTACTCTGTCTGGAATATGGCTTTGTTTTATCTGTTGTTCTATTATCAAATTCTTGTAAGAACTCAATAGCAATGTCCCACGCATAGCTATTTACTAAATCGCTTGTAAATGTTTTATCTTCTTGATACATTTCCCTTGCCAACTTCGCTGCTTGTGATTGTGTTATATTATTATACACGTAGTCCTCTTTTTTCACATTTACTTTTTCCAATTCTATATCACTATCTGTCTTATCTGTTCTTCTGTTTTTTACTCTTGCTTCATATCTTCCTATATAATAACCACCATTGCCACTCACACTATTTCTAAATAACACGATATCTTTTGCATGCTCATTACTTGTTATACTATCTTTTACTCCTTCTATAAAATAATAATTTGAATTAGTTTTTAGTTGGTCATTAGGTTCCGTTTTCGATAACGTTGCATCAATGGTTCCATCCTCTTTAAATACATATCTTCCTACTGTAATTATCTTACTTTGTGATTGTTCTTCATTAGTATAAACTGTCCCAACTGGTATCCACACAAATTCACTTCCATTTGTGTCTGTTGGTGTTCCATCTTCATTTGTGGTAACATCTTCAATCACAACTCCTCCTGTTACATCAGTTGCTGATTCTTGCCCTATTTTAAAGCCTTCTGGCACAGTTATTTTGTTTCCAAAGTCATCTTTTATTATTGTTTTGTTTTCATATGGTTTGTTTTGTTCTTTTGCCTCTTCTACTGTTTTTCCCGTATTCCATGGTGATTCTGGATTTTCTCCTCCACTTACTGGACCTGTTATTTCTCCTGTTTTTCCATCTACTATATATTTATTTTTGGATTTATCGAAAGTTACTTCTATTTTGTTCGTTTCTCCTTCTTTATCTGCTACTACCACATCAGGATTTTGCTTTTTTAATTCTGTTTTCAATTCTTCTGCTTTTATCGCTTCTTTATTTCCGTTTTCCATTTTGTCTGCCAATATTGCATTATAGGCTAATTTGATTTGTTCTTTTTCTTCCTCAACTATTGTTGTAGTTTTTGCGTTGTCTACTTTTTTTAATATTCCATTTTCTCCTGTTAGTGTGCTAATTGCTACAGTAGCTAAAATTAATAATACAATAATCGTAATGACTAGTGCTATTAAAGTAATTCCCTTTTGTTGTCGTTTTAAAATATTATATTTTCTCATACAATTCCCTGCCTTCTTTTGTTTTTACTGTTTTCCCGTTTTCTTATTTCTTCATTTGCATTTTAACAACAAACCAAAATTAAGTCAACTTGTTGTACGAAATTACTTCACTTAAAATTTTTCTTCCTTAAATATATTCTTAAATTCCACCAAATGACTAACTGGAATTTAGTATTAGAATATATTTTACATTATTTCTTTTTTCTCTTAACTGATATTTCTAATAAAATTATAATTGGGTCAAGAATGGCGTAGCCATACATTTTATTCTTGATTAAATTATAATTTTATTGTATAATGTTTCAAAGAGAAAATATACTTTTGCAAATTTCTATATATGGAATTTACTAATGGTAATTTATATATTTACTCTTGTTTGTTATGCACTTAATCAAAAAAGTGTATATTTTTTTATCCAATTTGCTTAAATTTTAATTATTTTATGTCTGTTTTTATTCATTTTATCCTTGACACTACTGAATTTAAGTTTAGACTACTAAATTCTCCTAAAACTGGAATTTACTTTTATATATAACCTAAAATTTTTCTTCATAATTATATTTTTTTATCATATACATGTACTATCATCACAAAAAAGAGGCGAATTATGATTATCAAACCAAGTATCTATGTTATTAAATTAAAGAGAAATTTGCTACCCTTACTATTTTTGAGTTTCACCTTTTGTCTGCTAATCTTTTCTAAAAGTAATCTACCAGCTATTAAATCGCGGGTTATCACTTTGGGCAAATTCTGTTGTACCATCACTTTTCCCTTTTTTTGTCGCAACAGAATTATTAATGCACACCAATGTAGTTATACTTCTAGGTCGATTTTTAAACCGCTACATGAAACCCATTTTTAATATCTGTGGAGAAGGTGCTTTTGCCTTTGTTATGGGAATGATTAGTGGCTATCCAGTGGGTGCTAAAATTGCAAGTAGCTTTAGACAAAATAACATTTGTAGCAAAGAAGAATGTGAAAGATTACTTGCCTTTACCAATAACTCTGGTCCTTTATTTATCATTGGAACCGTTGGAATTTTAATGTTTAAAAATACTACTATTGGTATTCTACTTTTTATCACCCATATCCTTGCATGTCTTACGGTTGGCTTTCTTTTCCGCTATTGGAAAAGAAATAAAAAAAGCCCTTCTACCTTTTCTGGTCCTTCAGGCTTTAACCAAGACAAAAAAACTGTAACCTTTTCCAATTTAGGAGAAATCTTAGCACAAAGTATTACTAGTAGCATTTCTACCATCTTATTAATTGGTGGCTTTATGGTGATTTTTTCTAGCATCATTTCCATCTTTAAAGCCAGTCGGGCTGTTACAAAGTTTAACACTTTTTTTAACACCTCTTTTTGAATTTTTAAAGATAGACACTAGTTTTATTGGAGGAATTCTATCTGGGCTTTTAGAAATTACAAACGGTATCCACTCCATATCTTCTGTAGCATGTAAAAAACTTTCCCTTAACATTATTTTTACTGCTTTTTTACTTGGTTTTGGAGGAATTTCCATTTTTCTTCAAGTTTGGAGTATCACTTCAAAAACTGACTTATCCATTAAACCCTATGTTTATGGAAAATTACTACATGGCTTAATTGCTAGTCTTTATACTTATGCTTTTATACAAATTTTTCCGTTTTTTAATTTTGATTTATAAAATGATATTTTGGGGTGTTTTTTGGGACGGGGTCAAAAAACGCCACGCGTCCCCACTCAAACCCGGAACCGATGGGGACATTAGTGTCCCCATTTAAACCCGGAACCATTGGGGACATTAAGGAGTTGATTTTTTATGGAACGTGATTTTAATAATGGCTATATGCCACCTTTTATGGATTATAATATGCCACCACCTGGTATGGATATGAATGAGATGATGCTACAATATGAACAGGCTTATAGTTATTATCGCTATTTGTGTATGCAAATGGATTATAAGATTAAATGCAAAGAATATGAAAAGTTGTGTGCCAGTTCTTCTAATTCTTCCGAAAGACAAAATAGAAGAGTGGAATGAAAGAAAGCTCCTAAAAGTAGGAGCTTTTTTCTATTATCCTAAGAAAAAGTACGCTAGCACAACAATTCCTAAGATGATTCTATAATAGCCAAATGGTTTAAAGTCATGTTTTTTGATGTAATTCATTAAAAATTTTATAACGAGTACTGATATTAAGAAAGATACCAACATGCCTACTAGTAAAATAATTAGTTCTGTTCCTGTAAAGGCTAATCCAAATTTAACTAGTTTTAATAAGCTTGCTCCTAACATGGTAGGAATGGCTAAGTAAAAAGTGAATTCTGCTGCATTTGGTCTTGATAATCCTATTAATAATCCTCCAATAATGGTTGATCCGTGAACGTGATGTCCCAGGAAAAATTGCTGCTAATAATTGAAATATTCCAATGATGATGGCATCTTTGTATGTAATTTGTGTGCTTGTTTCTTTTTGCTTTTGGCCCGTTTTTTTGTGGTTTAAATTTTCTACTACGATAAAGGCTATTCCAAATATGATTAAGGCAAGTGCTATGCAAAATGGATTATAAAATAGCTCTTCAAACATCTCATCAAATAAAAGACCTATTACTGCTGCCGTTATGCAGGCAACTAAAATTTTAGTCCATAATATCATAATGTTTTTATCAAAATAGGATAAAATCCCTTTTTTGGTGATTGCTTTTTCTTTGTTTTTGGTGATTGGCCAAATTTGCTTCCAATATAATAATACAACTGCTAAAATGGCTCCAAATTGAATGACTACTTGAAACATACTCCAAAATTCTGGTGATACTTCTTGTAGTTTTACAAATTGCTCGACTAAAATTAAATGTCCTGTACTACTAATTGGTAACCACTCGGTAATTCCTTCTACGATACCAAATAAAACTGATTTTAAAATTTCTATTAACATGTTTTTCTCCTTTTCTATTTTTCGATTTCTAGAATATGATAAATTGTGTTCTTTATCATTTCAGCTGTCGTGACTGGTGCTACTTTTCCGTGGTAAGGCTAAGCCCCAAATGAATTTTAAGCCTAGTTTTTCTACCTCTTTTTCATCTACTCCTCCTGGTTTTGAGGCTAAGTCAATAATGACTGTTTCTTTGTCCACATATTTTAAGTTTTTTGTGGTTAATATTAAATGGGGAACTGTGTTTATTATGATGTCATATTGTGCTAGATTTTCTTTTAGGCTATTTATGTTAGTTTCTTTGTATCCATAAGCTTTTATCCATGCGGTTTCTTCTTGTTTTCTTACAGCACAGGTGACTTTTGCTGATAATCTTTCTAGTTTTTGGGCTAAGATTTTTCCTATTCTTCCAAAGCCTAAAATTAAGATATTACTTCCATGGATTGTTTTTAGTGTATTTTGCATGGCTATTTCAATGGCTCCTTCAGCTGTTGAAATGGCGTTTAATATGGCTAGTTCTTCTTGGTTCATAATATCGATTAGTTCTATTTTGTTCTTTTGGGCTAGCTCTTGTACGTCTTGTTTGATGTTTCCTGCTATTAGTTTTTTGTTTTGTGTTTTTTCCATTAATTCTTGTAGTGGTATTTGGTTTTGGCTAAATTTTGTGTTTATGTTTTTCCCATCTGCTGAGAAAGGAATTGGTCCTATAATTGTTTCTACGTCTTGGATTGCTTCGTTTAGTTCACAGCATATTTTTATGTTTTCTTTGTTTTTTAGTTCTTGTGCTTGTTCTAATCCATAAGTATATACTATTGTTTTTTCTTTTGCAAGTAATTTTGCTAATTTTATCATTCGTAAGTCTCCACCAATAATTGCAAATTTTGTTTTCATTTTTTATCCTCCTGTTTGTATTATATGTTGGTATTTTTAATGTTAGTTATGTTTTGCATTATTAGTTATTTTTTGTATTTGTAAATAAAGTCTGAACCTCAATTATTAAAGTTTTTATTTAATAATTGAGGTCCTTTTTTGTTTACTATTTTATTCTACTCTAGCACATATGATTAATCTTGCTTTGCTATCGTCTGTACAGGTTGATAAGGTGATTTCTGGCTTTCCTCCTGTATCTCTTTGATAGAATGATGTATCTTCTGGAGTTGTTTCAAATTTGTTGTAAATTGTATAGGTTAGTTTCTTTCCATCATTGTCTGTTACATAGATTTTGTCTCCTACATTTAGTTTTTTATTGTTAGAGAAAAATAATCCATTTCTGTAATTATGTCCTATGATAACGCTGTTTCCTTCTTTGTTTAATTCTGTTCCGTAAAGAAATGCTACTGCTGTTTCAATTGATTTTTTGGTTACTTTTTCTAATACTGGATATTTAAAGTTAGTTGCTGGTATTTCCATGGTTCCTAGAACACCAAATCCTTTGTACATTTTTTTTGTGGTTCCTGTTCCTGTTTCAGCATCTTTTAAATCCAATAACCCATTTCCTTCTGAGTTTTCATTGTTTTCTTCTGTTGTTGGATTTTGGTCTGCTACTTCTCCTTGGAATTCGTCAACAAATTCTGATGTATCTTTTGATACGATATAGTTTTTGTAATATTCATAGCCTAAAAATCCTAATAGTCCTACAATGGCAATGATTACTATTACTAAGATTACGGTTAATACTTTACTATATTTACTTTCAAACATTTCTTTTACCTCCATACATTTTTTCCTTATGATTTTATTATATCATTTTTGATTTGCTTTGTAAACGGATGGATGTAATTTATTTATAAAAAAAGTCCCTTAAAGGTGTACATCTTTTTTTGATGTTTACCTTTAAGGGAAAAAGTGCTTTAGTTAAGCCCTTACTTTATAGAAAAATGATTTTAAAATTAATAAATTTGGAGTGTTTTGTGTCAGAAATTATTCTGCCACTTCCTTGGCTTTTTTCTCTTCGAGTTCTTTTGCCTTCTTCTCTTCGAGTTCCTTGGCTTTTTGCTCCTCGAGCTCTTTTGCCTTCTTCTCTTCGAGTTCCTTGGCTTTTTGCTCCTCGAGCTCTTTTGCCTTCTTCTCTTCGAGTTCTTTTGCCTTCTTCTCTTCGAGTTCTTTTGCCTTCTTCTCTTCGAGTTCTTTGGACTTCTTCTCTTCGAGTTCTTCCTTACCTTCTTCTGGTTCGCTTTCTTCTGGTTCGCTTTCTTCTGGTTGGCTCTCCTCTGGTTGGCTCTCCTCTGGTTGGCTCTCCTCTGGTTGGCTCTCCTCTGGTTGGC
>CAOKJE010000016.1 GCA_948468505.1 uncultured Clostridium sp.
AATAAAAACACACCGTCCGGTTGGGGGTGTTTACCCCCCGGCCAATTATTGCCCCGTTCACACACGTCCCTAATCGGACAAAAGGATGGTGCAAAAAATGGCAAAAAAACGTAGATATAAAAAGAAAAAAAATGTTGCATCAAAAGCAGATGTAACAGTTGTTGTATTAATTATATTAAGTATTTTATTAGCAGTTCTAATTTATACCAAATCTGGCATGATTGGCGTAAAATTAAATGAAATATTGGGTGGTATGTTAGGAATTGTACAATATATTTTACCAATTGGAATTTTTGTAATTGCGATAAAACTAGCTTCTGTAGGAAGTGAGGAGTTAAATCCTAAATTAATTCAATATGGAATATTATTAGTTAGTTTATGTATTACTTTTAGTGTATTTCAAATTTCAGCAGGGGAATTACAAAATAATAAAGAACTAGGAGAAGTGGTAAAAGATGCTTATTTACTAGGCTCTCGGAAGTAAAGGTGGAGGGGCAATTGGTGCTTGTGGTGCTGTGCCACTTACGAAATTATTAGGAGAAATAGGAGCTATTATCTTTTGCTTAGGAATTGCCTTTAGCCTAATAGTGTTTACTTTTGGTATTAATATGGCAGAAATCATAAACAAAATGGTAGAAAGAGCAGAGGAGAATAAAGAAGTACGTTTAGCTCATAAAGAAGAGTTAAGAAAAGAAAGGGAACAAGAAAAAACAGAAACACCAGCCCAAAAACGTAGAAGAGAAAAACAAGAAAGACTAGCCCAAAAAGAATTAGCAAGACAAGAAAAAGAAGCAATGAACGAACAAATAAAAATCAATTTTGGTGGACAATTTGTAGATACAGAAGAAGCCAATATGGGACTAAAAAAATACGATCATAGTGATGACGACTTAGAGCCACTAACCAAGCAATCAAAAATGTTAGCCAAACAAGAAAAAAAGAAAATGCAGGTGCCAGATATAGATGAAGAACCAGAAGTAACTGAGCCAGATGTCATTGAAAGCAACCTGTTTAAAGATGTAGAAGAACAAAAAGAAGAAAAAACAAAAGCAGTGTTACAACTAGAACATGCTATGACAGTAGAAGATGACGAACAATACGAATATCCACCATTAGAACTTTTAGGAAAGCCAAACAAAAAGGCATTAAAAGGTGGAGCAAAAGCCCTAACCGATACAGCAGCAAAATTGCAAAAAACATTACATAGCTTTGGGGTATCTGCAAAAGTTGAAAATGTTTCGGTAGGACCTGCCATTACTAGATATGAATTAAAACCAGCAGAAGGAGTACGTGTTAGTAAAATAGCGAACTTAGCAGATGATATTGCTCTTAACTTAGCAGCAGAAACCATCAGAATTGAAGCGCCAATTCCAGGAAAACAAGCTGTAGGAATTGAGGTACCCAATAGTGCAAGAGAAGCTGTTCATTTAAGAGAAGTATTAGACAGTGATGTCTTTAAAACCAATGAATCCAAATTAGCCATAGCCTTAGGAAAAGACGTAGCAGGAGAAGTGCAATTAGCAGACATTGCCAAAATGCCACATATCCTAATTGCAGGCTCAACAGGGTCAGGAAAGAGTGTGTGTATCAATACCATTATTACAAGTGTTCTTTATCATGCCAAACCAAGTGAAGTAAAATTTGTTATGGTAGACCCAAAAGTCGTAGAACTATCTGTTTATAATGGAATTCCACATCTTTTAATTCCTGTTGTAACAGACCCAAGAAAAGCAGCAGGAGCGTTAGCTTGGGCAGTACAAGAAATGGACAACCGTTATAACTTGTTTGCTGAAAAAGGAGTAAGAGACCTAAAAGGCTATAACAAAGCAATAGAACATGAAGAAGGAGTAGGTCAATTGCCACAAATTGTAATCATTGTAGACGAGTTAGCAGACCTAATGATGGTAGCCAAAAATGATGTAGAAGATGCCATCTGTCGTTTAGCGCAGAAAGCAAGAGCAGCAGGAATGCACTTAGTAATAGCAACCCAAAGACCATCTGTTGACGTTATTACAGGTTTAATTAAAGCAAATGTGCCATCAAGAATAGCCTTTGCGGTATCTTCACAAGTAGACTCAAGAACCATCTTAGATAGCGTAGGTGCTGAAAAATTACTAGGAAAAGGAGATATGCTATACTTCCCGTCTGGTGCACCTAAACCATCAAGAGTACAAGGAGCCTTTGTAACAGATGACGAAGTAGAAAAAATAGTAAGTTTTATCAAATCAAACGGAACAGCAACCTATAGCGAGGACATCTTAGAAAGTATTGAAAATGGCAATAAAACAGATAAAGAAATAGCGGAAACCACAGAAGATGACGATACCGATCCATTTTTAATGGAAGCTATCCAAACAGTTGTAGAAACAGGCCAAGCTTCCACCTCTTTTATTCAAAGAAGATTTAAAGTAGGATATGCAAGAGCAGGAAGAATTATTGACCAAATGGAGGAAAGAGGCGTAATTTCAGGATACCAAGGTAGCAAGCCAAGAGAAGTGCTTATGACAAAAGAAAGATGGGAAGAATTACAAATGGGAACAAGTGAAGAAACTTAAGAAAGAAGGAGTAAAATTTTGCAAAAGAAAACCGATAAATTTTTAGATAAAATTGTGAAAAAAGATTATAATAATGAGCTTGAAAAAATATTAGAAAAGAAAGCTTTTGACGAAAACACCAAAAGCCTTCTTCTTAGTATTTTATATAAAATTGAAGCAGCTTATAGTGATTATGAAATAGTAAAGCCAAATGTAAAAAGCAAAGAAGATTTTATACAAGCTATTATTGATAACATTCAAAACAATTGTGAGAGAATCAAAGTTGTGAAATTAAACTCCATAGAAAGTGAATTATTAGGAGATAAAACCTTTTTAGTAGAAAAAGAGAAAAAAAGAATCATTTGTTACCCAATGGAAAGAAAACTATTGTATTGTATTGCAAAAGTCAGCAAAAAAGAAAATATTATAAAAAATAACTATTATATCATTGATAAAACCTTAACAGACTTGCTTAATGTAGGAAGTAGCATAGATACTGTCGAGCCAATGCGTGATTTTAATGGCTATTCCTGGACAACGATACCAAGAGAAATTGAAAGTATTTTTCACAATCTTGTGTACCAAAATATTAGAATATTAGTAGGACAAGAATTTTTAGACAATTGGATTAAAAATACAGATTATATCATAGATTACATGGAATCTTTCGAAAACAGATTACAAAAACGATATGGAAAACAAAATCAAGAAACAATATCTGAGATTTTAAAACAAATATCAGTATTGTTAGCGATACGATATAATCCAAAACTAAGCAGTAAATTGCAAAAAGAAAAAAAAGAAGTCGAATTTAAACTAGCAAAAGTAAGAGATAACCAAAATTTTGTACAAGAAATTACAAAAGAAAAACGAGAACTTACAAATGAAATTAAGCGAATGGATGAAACATTAAACGACAAAAATATGTTACAAGCAGAATACGAAAGAAGAAATGAAAATTTAGAATTAGAAGAAAAAATATTTAGTATTCGAATTCTATCACAATTGATGGCAGAAGAAAGAAAAGAAAAAATGAAGAGATTAGAAAGATTAAATATTTTACTAAATCCGCAAAAATTTGTTACCTTTAAAAAAGAATTAGAGCAAAAAGAAAAATATCTAAAATTATTAGATATAAAAAAATTAGAGGACAAAATCGTACAAAGCATTTTAGAACTACAAAAAATATTTTTAATGTGCTATCAAATCAAAATAAAAAAAGTGGAAAACAAACAAGAACTAATGAAGCTTTTTTACGAATTTCGTTATTACTGTTTACTACCTTTTATAGAAGAAAAATCAATAGGAAAAGATATTGAAATTCAAGAACAAATTAGAGAAGTACAAATGTTACTATTTGGAAAAGCACATGAATTAAAGGTAATAGATATCTTTTCGAAAGAAAGCCAAATAGACTACGAAATATTAAAGCATTTATTTTATGTACGTATTATCAACTTAGAAAATTTATACATCAAAGTCATAAAAGAAGAGGAAAACTACTATGTACAATTATTTGATGAGAACATATTTGAAGAAAAAGTACCAATAGAAATAATAGGCTTATTAGATAAAAAAGACTTTGCTTTTAAATTAAATAAGAAAATAAAAATTTTCAATTAATAGGAAAACAAAGCAAAATTTTTCTAAAAAAGGAGAAAATAAAATATGAAAATAACATTTTTAGGAGCAACCAGAACGGTTACAGGCTCAAACTTTTTAGTAGAAGCCTGTGGAAAAAAATTTTTAGTAGACTGTGGAATGTGGCAAGGAAAAGCTGAATACGAAGAACAAAATTTACAAGAATTTGAATTTAATCCTACAGACATTGACTTTATGTTATTAACCCATGCCCACATAGACCACTCTGGAAGAATTCCAAAACTATATAACGAAGGATTTCGAAACAAAATTTATGCCCATAAAGCAACTTGTGACTTATGCGCCTTAATGTTGCCAGATAGTGGTCATATTCAAGAAATGGAAAATGAATGGCGTAATAAAAAAAGAAAAAGAAAAGGAGAAACAGAAGTACCACCATTATATACAGCAGAAGAAGCGGCAAGATCATTAGAAATATTTGAACCAGTGCAATATGACGAAATCATTGAAATTACAGAAGACATCCATGTAAGATTTAATGATGCAGGTCATATGCTAGGCTCTAGCATTATCGAATTATGGACCAAAGAAGATGGAAAAAAAACCAAAACCGTCTTTACAGGAGACTTAGGAAACAATGATATTCCATGATTAGACTCTCCAACCATGATTGAAAGTGCAGACTACTTAGTTATGGAATCTACCTATGGAAGCAGATTACACCTAAGAAATGACGAAAAAGCAGAGTTATTTTTGGACATCGTATCCCAAACCTTGGACAACGGAGGAAGTGTAGTAATACCATCCTTTGCTGTGCGGAAGAACACAAGAAATATTATATGAAATCAATAAATTAAAAGAAGTTAAAAACGACGACGAATTTAGAAGAAAATACAAAACCTTAATGAAATCAAGTGTTTATGTAGATAGCCCTTTAGCCATTTCAGCAACCGAAGTATTTAGAGAAAACACCAATCTATTTGAAGAACAAATTCAGCAAGAAATCATGGCAGGAGACAATCCACTTGAATTTCCTGGGCTAAAATTTACGCAAACAGTAGACGAATCCAAAGCCCTAAACGAGGATTCAACCCCAAGCATTATCATATCAGCAAGTCGGAATGTGTGAAGTAGGAAGAATTAAACATCACCTAAAGCATAATTTGTGGAATCCAAAATCTACCATACTATTCGTTGGTTATCAAGCAGTAGGAACCCTAGGCTATAGTATTGTAAATGGTGCCAAAAAAGTAAAAATCTTTGGCGAAGAAATAGCAGTAAACGCAAGAATTGAATACATCGAAGGATACTCTGGACACGCTGACCAAGAAGGATTAATGAACTTTATCTATTCCTTTATCAATAAACCAAAACACATCTTCTTAGTCCATGGAGAAATGGAAGCACAAAACACATTAGAAGAAAAAATCAAGCAAGACACAGGAATTTGTGTAACAGTGCCAGAATTTGGTGAAACTTACGAACTAAGTGCTATAAATGAAGGCGAGAAGGAAGTAAATACAAGTATAAAACTGACAAACAAAATAGAAAGAAGAGTAACCACAACAATAAGACGAGAAGTAATCACCAGACTAGAAAAACTAAAAGAAGAAATCAAAGATATGGAATCTTGCGTAAGACAAGACATAGAAGATAAAGCGCTACGAGACGAAGACATCTTTAGAATAAACGAAAAAATAAAAGACTTAGAAAAGCAAATCATAAACGTAATTGAAGGCTAATGGCAAGTTGGGGACAGGTTAAATTGAGATTTGTGCCTTTAGGAAAGGAAAGATTTTAGAAAATGGAAAACAAGTATTTTAATGAAGCAATGATAGGGAACAAAAATATGTTAGCCACCTTCACAGGAAAAGGGGAAGTGCAAAGAATTTATTTCCCAAGCAAAGATAATAGACAATATTTGGACTATTTTCATACAGGAGTAAAAATAAATAATTCTCAACTAATTTATTTGCATGACGATGTCAATAATATATACAAACAGTATTATGATACGGATACAAATGTTTTAAATACCGAAATTACAAATACTTATTTTAACCTAAAAATCCTTCAAACTGATTATATTATGATAAAGGAAAATGTAATGGTCAAAAAGTATATTTTCTTAAATGATGGAAAAATTGATTTAAATACAAGTTTTTATATACATTCTTCCTTATTATCAGATTACAATAATCATGTCAGTTGTAAAATAGTTGATGGTGGTATGCTACAATACGCTCATGACTTTACTTTTGCAACCTTTGCAAAAGGGAAAAAATTAACAAGACATCAAATTAATGGAAGCAAAGAAACCATTAAAAGTGGGGACATTTATGATAAAGACTATATTGGAATGTCAAATGACACTAGCATTTGTTACGATTTAGGAACCATTCATCCACAAGAAAAAAAGACCTTAGAAATTTGTGTAGCAATTGGAGAAAACAAGAATATATCAGCTATTGAAAATGAAATCGAAAGAATCAAAAAAATTGATTTAAGCAAAGAATATGTGGCTACAAAAACATATTGGAGAAAATATGTTAAAGAGCACAATGGGTTAAACCTAAAAGAGCCAGAAAATAGTTATGAAGAAAAGATTTACGATATTTACAAAAGAAGTATTCTGTTATTTCCACTCTTAACCAATAGCGAAACTGGTGGAATTATTGCTTCAGCCGAAGTAGATGAAAACTTTACACAGTGTGGAAGATATGCTTATTGCTGGACACGAGATGCCGTATTTATGACCAAGGCACTAGATATTTTAAAGATGCAAAAAGAAACTGATAAATTTTACAAGGTATTCTGTAAAAAAACACAAAGCAAAAATGGAATGTGGGAGCAAAGATTTTTTACAGATGGGAAATTAGCACCAGCATGGGGCTATCAAATTGATGAAACGGCAAGTGTAGTGTATGGTGTGTATGAGCACTATCAATATACAAAAGACCAAAAATTTTTAAAAGACAGTTTGCGGAATGTGTGAAAAAGCAGTAGACTTTTTAAAACGCTATGTAAAAGATTGGCTAAACATTGATGGCGAAGACCAGCACGACAAAGATAAAGTAAAACAAGAAATGGAAGAAAACCTAGAAAAACAAGGCCATAAATATCATGTAAGTTATGACCTATGGGAAATGTGTGAGGGAATTCACTTATATTCTTTAGCAAGCATTTATGCAGCCTTTGAATGTATTATGAGAATTTATCGAGTATTAGGAGATAAAACATCAAATTTTGAAGACAATCGATTAAAAGACGAAAAAATCATAAAAAGTGAAAGAGAACTAGAAAAACTACAAACCGAAATCAAAAAATATATCAACCAAAATATGTATGACGAAGAAAGAAAAACCTACTTAAGAAATACCGAAGACAAAAAAATGGACATCAGCATAATTGGAGCAGTTGCACCATTTAATGTTTTCAAGCCAAAAGAAAAGAAAATCGTAAACACCGTAGAAAGAATCAACCTATCCTTAAGAACCTATACACGGTGGATACCAAAGATTTGAAGGAGACCATTATAGAAACCGGAAATCCATGGCCAATTGCCAACCTTTGGATGACACTATATTACTTAGAAACAGGAGAAAAGAAAAAAGCCAAAGACACCTTTGACTTTGTCGTAAAAACAGCAGGAAAGCATAGTTTCCTTGGTGAGCAGGTTGACAATGCAACCTTGCAACCCAATTGGGTACTAGGCCTTGGCTGGTCTCATGCCATGTTTATTATTGTGCTAGAAAAGTTATATAGCTAATGGCAAGTTGGGGACAGGCACCAACTTGCCATAAATGGCAAGTCTGGGACAGGCACTAAGTTGCCATAAGTAACAAAAAATATGTAAAAATATGTAAAAGGTATAGCCAAATAACAAAAAATGTGCTATACTATTTTTATTGCAAAAATAATTAAATTAAAAAGGAGGAGGTTAAAGAGTTTGCCAAGGCAACCTAGAAGAAAAAGTCATAGTAATGTATATCATTGCATGCTACGAGGGATTAATAAGCAAGACATTTTTTTTGAAAAAGAAGACTATTTAAAATTTCAAGATATTATTAGAAAAACGAGAGAAATATATTTATATCAATTGTATTCGTATGTTTTAATGCCAAATCATATTCATTTAGAAATCAAAGATGAAGGTCAAAAAATATCTCAAATTATTCATAGTATAGCAACGCGCTATGCAAATTATTTTAATAAAAAATATGAAAGAAAGGGACATGTATTTGAAAGTCGATTTCGAAGTAAAAATGTTGAAAACACCTTTTATATGCTCAATTTAGTTAGATATATTCACCAAAATCCATTAAAAGCAGGAATTAGCAAGATGGAAGAATATAAGTGGAGTAGTTATTTTGAATATTTTAAGAGTGTTGAAGTTAGAGAAAAAGACAAGATAGTAGATACGGAAGAAATTTTAGAGATGTTTTTGCCAGATGTAGACCAAGTTCAGGTAAAAAAAGAGTTTATGAAATTTAATGAGAAGATTTTAAAATTTCAAGAAAGTAAAGAGTTATTAGAATATGAAATGAAAAATAAATTAACAGATGAAGAAGTTATTTATTTTATAAAAGAAGAATTGGGAATTGAGAATATTCAAGAAATCCAAAAATATAATGTGGAAAATAGGAATAAAACAATAAGAAAAATTAGTAAAATGGAAGGAATAGGACAAACACAAATGGAAAGAATACTAGGTATTAGTATTAGAATCATACAAAGAGCCTGTAAAAAGTAAAATATTAAATCGATAACCTGTCCCAAAGTTGCCATTTATGGCTAGTTAGTGCCTGTCCCAAACTTGCCATTTAGAAAAACAAAAAAACACTTGCAAAGTATGCTTTTTTGGTATAGAATTGAATTGCCTAAGAAAACTTGGGCAATACTAAATATAAAAGTGGATGCGATTAAAAGCATCTAAAAAAGGAGGAAAATTATGTCAGTGAAAATTGGAATTAATGGATTTGGAAGAATAGGAAACTTGTCTTTCCAAGCAGCTTTAAAGAAAGAGGAAGTAGAGGTTGTAGCGATTAATGACCCATTTATTACAGCAGATTATATGGCTTATATGACCAAATATGATACTGTTCATGGGAAGTTTGAAGGTACAGTAGAGGGAAAAGATAATGTATTAACCGTAAATGGAAAAGATATTAAAGTGTTTAATGAGATGGACCCACACAATATTCCTTGGGGAGAACTAGGGGTTGATTATGTGTTAGAGTGCTCAGGGGTGTTTACAACCTTAGAAAAGGCACAAGCACATATTGATGCAGGGGCTAAAAAAGTAATTATTAGTGCTCCTTCAAAAGATGCGCCTATGTTTGTTATGGGAGTTAATCACACAGAGTATGATCCAAGTATGAATATTGTTTCTAATGCTTCTTGTACGACTAACTGTTTAGCACCACTTGCTAAGGTTATTAATGATAATTTTGGAATTAAAGATGGATTAATGACTACGGTTCATGCTATGACGGCTACTCAAAAAACAGTAGACGGCGCTTCTAAAAAAGATTGGAGAGGTGGAAGAGCTGCAGCTAGCAATATTATACCTTCTTCAACAGGTGCTGCTAAAGCTGTTGGAAAGGTTATTCCAAGCTTAAACGGAAAATTAACTGGTATGGCGTTTAGAGTGCCAACAGCGGATGTTTCTGTTGTTGATTTGACTTGTAATTTGGAAAAACCAGCAACTTATGAAGATATTTGTGAGGCTATGAAAAAAGCTTCTCAAAATGAAATGAAGGGAATTGTAGAATATGTAACAGATCCAGTGGTTTCTTCAGATTTTACAACAGACCCACATACTTCTATTTTTGATAGCACAGCAGGTATTATGCTTACAGATACTTTTGTTAAATTAGTTGCTTGGTATGATAATGAATGGGGATATTCAAATAAGTTAGTTGATTTAGCTTGTTATATTGCTAGCAAAGATTAATGATAAGATTTTAGATATTAAGTGTAAAAGCTTAGTATCTTTTTTTATATTCTAGATATCTTTTTAGAAATTAAAAGATTTTTTTCTAAAAGTATTGAATTCTTAATCCTTCCATAGAATTGCAGTAGAAATCGTCTCTAAATGATAGAGCATTAAAATTTTAAATTGCTATAAGGGTAAAAAAAATATATGCCAAAAGCATAAAGAAATTCAAAAAACTATTGCAAAAATAAAAATCTTAAAGTATAATTTGAATGTATATTATTTGCTATTTTTATAAATAGAAAGAACCTTGAAAGTGAACTATACCCCAAAAAGTAGAGTTCAAAAGCAAGTACCCTTATAAAAGTATTTTGGAAAAGAATACTATTTACAAAAATGGAAATAATGAAATAAAAAAAGAATAGAAATGAAAACATGAAAGAAGAAACCAATGGAAACAAAGGAGGAAAAGGAATGAAGAATGTAAGAAATAATAAGGGTATTACATTGATTGCTTTAGTTATTACTATAATTGTGTTACTAATCTTGGCAGCTGTATCGATTGCGACACTAACAGGAGAAAATGGAATCCTAAAAAAAGCAGAAACAGCCCAAATAGAACAACGAGCAGCAACAGTAGAAGAAGAAGTTATATTATGGAAACAAGAAAAAGAGATGGGAAAATATACTGAAATGGACTTTAAAACAAAAAACGAGCTAATAGAGGATCAGTACAATAGAAAATTATTAACAAAAGAAGAAGCTGTAATAGCAAAAGACATAGGACAAGTAACAATAGGCAGCAAAACAATTATATATGGTGGAAGTAAAAATATATTTGCATACTTATCAACAGATGGCACATTAAGTTTTAGTAGTGTGGAATTGGAAGTAGGTAACGATGTAAAAAAATATGGAAATATAAAGGACATTACTGTAAAAGTGATAGGAAGTATTGGAGTAAATTTAAATTCAGAAATTTTTGAACTAGAAACAAATGCCCCCTGGGAAGAAGATAAAAAATCAATAAAAAAAGTAGTTGCTTTAGATGAAATTGCTCCAGCAAATATGGAATATTGGTTTGCTTCTTTTAACAATTTAGAAACAGTCGATTTGTCTAATATGGATACTAGCTCTGTAGTCAGTATGAATAGCTTATTTTTTGATTGTCAAAGTTTAAAAGAATTGGAGCTTAACAGCAATTTTGACACACATAATGTTACAAATATGCAATGGATGTTTGCTAGATGCCATAGCTTAACAAAACCAAACTTAAATAATTTTGATACCAGTAAAGTAACAAACATGTATGGTATATTTCAGAACTGCAAAAACTTGGAAGAACTAAATATAAGCAACTTTAATACAAGTAGTGTTGTTGATATGCAATATATGTTCAAAAGTTGTATAAAACTAAAGAACATAAATGGAATTAGCAGTTTTGATACTAGTAATGTAAAAAAAATGAATGGGATGTTTTTGGATTGTCGAGAACTAACAACTCTAAATTTGAATAATTTTAATACAAGCAAAGTGAAAGAGATGCGCGATATGTTTCGTATCTGTCAGGAATTAACAGAATTAAAGATAGATAATTTTGATACTAGTAATGTTATTGATATGAGTTGGATGTTTGCCAATTGCCGAAACTTAAAAGAATTAGATGTAAGCAAATTTAATACAAGTAATGTTACAAATATGAGTTGGATGTTTTATGACTGTGAAAGCTTAAAGAATTTAGACCTGAGCAATTTTAATACTAGCAAAGTAACTAATATGGCATCTATATTTGAGTTGTGCAGAAAACTAACAAATATAAATGTAAGCAGTTTTGATACTAGTAATGTGACAGATATGGGAAATATGTTTACTAATTGTCAAGAATTAACAACCTTAAATTTAACTAATTTTGATACAAGCAAAGTGACAAGAATGAATGCTATGTTTCAAGACTGCATAAAACTAACGGAATTAGACTTAAGTAATTTTAATACAAGCAGTATAAATTATATTGACCAGATGTTTTATAGATGTAGCAATTTAACAATTTTAGACTTAAGAAGTTTTGAAATTAATACCATAAGTTGTTTTTTGATGTTTGGAGGTTGTACTAATATGAATAAAATATTAGTAACACAATCAAAATGGAATCCGGGAAGTAGTAATATATTTGAAGGTTGTGGCGTTTCTTCTGTAACATACTCATAAAATCAAGTAATATCAATAGAAGTAGAAAGGATTTAAAGGAACTAAAATAGTTAGCTTTAAATCCCTTTTTATAGTTGAAATTATAAATATTTTTTAATTGTTTAACTGTATTTTCTTGAAACTGAACAAACTCTGTTAAAATACTTTTCACAGGCTCATCTGTATTAGGGTTATGGTTTAAAAGCTTAACGCCCTTAATAATTCCCATATTAGTACCTTGCAGCATCATTTCAGCAATTTTAGAAGTGCTTTTATCTTCCATAGTATTAAACGCTACGCTCATCCATCCCCATTTTAATTCCTTTATTAACTTCATTTAAAATATAACCAGGACTATCCATTGTAAATTCCTCCTTTAATTTTTTTTAATATAACCAAAAGGAAAGAAAAATATTCTTTATGATGTTTTTTGGGACGGGGTCAAAAAACATCATTTTATGAAAATAAGTGAACAATAGTATTGACTTTAAAAGGGAAAAAATGATAAAATCAATTATACAACACCAAAATGACATAATGTGAAAAGAAGAAATACGAAAGAAAGAGGAGCAAACAAATATGAGATGGATTGTAAAAGAAAAAAACGATAATGGAATCACATTAATTGCATTAGTAATTACCATAATTGTTTTATTAATTTTAGCAGCTGTATCAATTGCAACCTTAACAGGAGAAAATGGATTACTTCGGAAAAGCCAACAGCACTGAAGAACAACATAAAATAGCACAATACAAAGAAGAACTTAACTTAATTATTGCTGAAGAAATAGCAGAAAGAAAAACAGAAACAAAAACAGAGCCAATGATAGAAAGTTTAGAGAAGAAAATAAATGATAAAGACTGGGTAGCTAAAACAAGTAAAGAAAAACAAGATGGAGATACAGCAGAATATTTAATCGTAGAAAGTAAAGAAGGCTATGAATTTATAATAGAAGTAAACAACGAAAAAGAAACCGCAAAAATAATAGAAACCAATAAAATGCCAGGACAAAAATACACGATAACCTATGATCCAAATGGAGGAACAGGAGAAGCAAAAACAATAGAAGTAAGAAGTGGTTTTTATAAGATACTAGAAGAAAATATTTTTACTAGAGAAGATTATCTATTTGCAGGTTGGTGTGAAAAGCAAGAAACAGATGGAACAGCAACTATTTATTTAGCAGGAAGCAAATATCAGCCAACAGGAAATGTAACTTTATATGCTATATGGACTCATAATGTGGCAACTATAACCTTTAATAATAATACGGGAACAGGAACTATGGACAGCAAAGAAGTAGTAAAAGGAAAAGAAACCACTTTACCAGTAAATAGCTTTACAAAAAGTGGTTATGATTTTGATAAATGGAATACAAAAGTAGATGGAACAGGAGAGGATTATGCAGATTCAGGAAAGATTATAATAAACGAAAATACCACATTATACGCACAATGGAAAAAGATGACAGTAGAAAGTGCCTTTAAAAAACAAGAAATATTTGAAGACAATACACCGATTTTAGATGCAAATGGAAAACAAGTAGTTATCCCAGGGGGATTTAAAATAGCTACTGACTCAGCAAAAGTTGTAACAGAAGGAATTGTTATAGAAGATGAAAGTGGAAATCAATTTGTATGGATACCAGTAGATAATTCAGATGATTTTGTAAGAGTAGATGGATACTATAATGGAAATAAAGACACTTATGTATCTGGTAATATTGTTACAGAACCATATAGCAACGCTAGTCAAGAAGAAAAAGATTTATATACGGCAATGTATAGTAGTGTGACTAATCCAAATAATAAAGGATTTTACATTGGAAGATATGAAGCTGGAAAAGAAGATGAAAAAGTAGTAGTAAAAAAGAATAGACCAGTTTATACCAATGTTAAATGGGGAAAAAGTGTAACGGATTTATCAGGAGGAGCAGTAGAATTATCAAAAAATTTTATAAATGATAAATCCTATAAAGGAAAAGTAACAAGTACGTTAGTATATGGTGTACAATGGGATACAACCTTAAAGTTTTTTAATAATGAAGCCTATTTAAAAAATGGTACAAAAAAGGGATGGTATTCAGATAATTATGCTACAGGAAACCCTAATCATCTTACGGGAATAGATGTTGATAGCAATGCTAGTAATAAAATAAAAAATGTCTATGATATGGCAGGAAATGTTATGGAATGGACGATGGAAGCTTACAATCCTAACCTTCGAGTTTACGTAGGAGGTCATTACAAAATAAGTGGAAGCTCTCGTCCAGCTTCCAATCGCTGGGCCGACAAACCGTCCAACGGATTTGAGCACATCGGTTTTCGACTAGCTTTATACTTGTGAAGCTGAACTCCTGTGAAAACTAGAACTACAAAATATAGAGAAAGTAGAGTTTGTCAAGATAACTGTGTAAATTTTTTAAAATATGAATGTTAAACCAAAAAAAGTGAGTGATATAAAACCTCAAGTAATCCTAAAAACAAAGGACAATGCTTGAAGCTTTTTTGGGAGCTTTAATATAAAAATTCAAAAGAATGGCAAACCAGTAAATAAAAAAATTGTCAAAAACCCTTGCAATCTGCAAGCAAAATTTGTTATAATAGAAAAGATAAAAACAAAGTAAATAAAAAACAAGCATAAAGACAAAAAGAAAGGGTGTAAAACAAAAATGAGAAAAATGGTTAAAAAAGCAAACTTCATAACAAAGAAAAACGCTTTTTTAGCCGTTGCTTTATTTACATTCTAAAAAATAAGGAAAAACTTCCTTATTTTTTTTTGCAAAATGCAAAATCAAAAAACGGAGGTAAAAAATGCAAAAATTCAACAAAAAAATCGTATTAGAAGACGGAGAAGAATACTACGGATACGGATTTGGAGCAAACAAAGAAGCCGTGTGTGAAATCGTATTTAACACATCCATGGCAGGCTACCAAGAAATCGTATCAGATCCATCTTATACCTATCAAATGGTAGTCATGACCTATCCTTTAATTGGAAACTATGGAATAACAGATGACGACTACGAAACAAAGCAACCAACCATTGGAGGAATGGTAGTAAGAGAATACAATGACCTACCAAGTAACTTTCGTTACACCAAAACATTAGCAGAATACTTAGAAGAAAATGACATCCCAGGAATTGCAGGAATTGACACCAGAAAGCTAACCAGAAGTATTCGCGAAAAAGGAAGTAGAAAAGTAATCATAACAGACATCACAACCAGCAAACAAAAAGCCTTAAAAAAACTAAAAGAAACAGAAATTCCAAAAAATGCTGTAAGCAAGGTGAGCTGTAAGAAGAAATGGTATTCCAGAACAGCTAACCATAAGTACAACATTGTAGCAGTTGATTGTGGTATCAAACTAAATATTGTTAGAAGCTTAAACAAAAGAGGTTGTAATGTTACAGTAGTTCCCTACAACACAACAGCAAAAGAAATTATGGAATTAAAACCAGATGGTATCTTTTTATCCAATGGACCAGGCGACCCAGAAGACGTAAAAGAGGTAATTAAGTTAGTAAAAGACTTGAAAGGAAAATACCCAATCTTTGGGATTTGTTTAGGACATCAAATGATAAGCCTAGCTTATGGCGCCAAAACTTACAAATTAAAATTTGGACATAGAGGTGGAAACCATCCAGTAATAAACTTAGAAAACGATAAAATAGAAATTACTAGCCAAAACCACAGTTATGCGGTTGACGAAAAAACACTTGCCAAAACAAATTTAAAAGTAACCCATAAAAATATTTTAGACCGGAACGGTAGAAGGCGTAGAATGTAAAAAAGATAAGGTGTTTAGTGTGCAATACCACCCAGAAAGTGCACCAGGACCACAAGACAGTGGCTACTTATTCGATAAATTTATTAGTTTATTGAGAAAGTAAATGAGATTAATAAAAAAATAAATGAGAAAGGGAAGAAAAACCATGCCAAAAAGAAAAGATATAAAAAGTGTACTAGTAATAGGATCTGGACCAATCGTAATTGGGCAAGCAGCAGAATTCGACTATGCAGGAACCCAAGCTTGTTTAGCTTTAAAAGAAGAAGGTTACAAAGTAATCTTGGTAAACTCGAATCCTGCTACCATCATGACAGACACCTCAATTGCAGATAAAGTTTACATGGAACCACTAACCATCGAATATGTAGCAAAAATTATTCGATACGAAAGACCAGATGCCATTTTACCAGGAATAGGAGGACAAACAGGTCTAAATATAGCGATGCAGCTATACAAAAAAGGAATTCTACAAGAATGTCAAGTAGAGTTATTAGGAACGAGTAGCGAAAGCATTGAAAAAGCGGAAGATAGAGAAAAATTTAAAAGCTTATGTGAAGAATTAGGCGAGCCAGTATTAGAGTCAATTATAGCCAATACCATAGAAGAAGGAATAGAAGCAGCAAACAAAATAGGTTATCCTGTTGTTTTAAGACCAGCATTTACTTTAGGAGGAACAGGAGGAGGTTTTGCTGATAATGAAGAAGAATTAAAGGAAATTATCAAACATGCCCTAAAACTATCCCCAGTAGGACAAGTATTAGTGGAAAAAAGTATCAAAGGGTATAAGGAAATTGAATACGAAGTAATCCGAGATAGTAATGATACAGCAATTACCGTATGTAATATGGAAAATTTAGACCCAGTAGGAGTTCATACAGGAGATTCCATTGTAGTAGCACCAAGCCAAACCTTAACCAATAAAGAATACCAATTATTAAGAGACAGTGCCTTAAAAATTATTAGAGCCTTAAAAATAGAAGGAGGTTGTAATGTACAATTTGCTTTAGATCCACACTCCTTTCAGTATTATCTAATTGAAGTAAACCCGAGAGTGTCACGCTCTTCTGCCTTAGCCTCTAAGGCAAGTGGTTATCCAATTGCTAGGGTTTCTGCTAAAATTGCGGTTGGTATGAGATTAGATGAAATCATGTTAGCCAATACCCCAGCAAGTTTTGAACCAGCATTAGACTATGTAGTATCAAAAGTAGCAAGATTTCCATTTGATAAATTCACCTTAGCTTCTAATAAATTAAGCACGCAAATGAAGGCAACTGGGGAAGTTATGAGTGTAGGAAGAACCGTAGAAGAGAGTTTATTAAAGGCGATTCGTTCTTTAGAAATTGGGGTATGTCATATTCGGAATGGACAAATTCAATCAAATTGATACAGAAGAGCTAATGGATTACATCAAAGACGGAAGAGACGACAGAATTTATGCGATAGCAGAGCTAATTCGAAGAGATGTTGATTTAGGACTAATTTACAATATCACAAAAATAGATATGTTCTTCTTAGAAAAAATCAAGAACATTGTAAAAATGGAAGAAATATTAAAACAAAACAAAGGGAATATCGATGTTTTAAGACAAGTAAAGAAAATGGGATTTAGTGACAAATACATTGCAAAAGTCTGGAAGAAAAAAGAAGAAGAGATTTATGAATTAAGAAAAAAAGAAAAAATATATCCAGTATATAAAATGATAGACACTTGCAGTAGCGAATTTGAAAGTTATGTACCATATTTTTATTCAACCTATGAAGAAGAAAATGAATCTATAATAAGCAAGAAAAAGAAAATCATTGTATTGGGTGCAGGACCAATCAGAATTGGGCAAGGGGTAGAATTTGATTATTCTACGGTGCATGCCATTCAAACCATTAAAGAGGCCCGGCTATGAAGCAATTATTATCAATAACAATCCAGAAACGGTATCAACAGACTACACAACGAGTGATAAATTATATTTTGAGCCATTAACCGTAGAAGATGTTATGAACATCATTGACCTAGAAAAACCAGAGGGAGTAATCGCAGCACTAGGGGGACAAACTGCTATTAACTTAGCAGAGCCACTGGCTAAATTAGGAGTAAAAATCATTGGAACAGATGTAAATGCTATTGAAAAAGCAGAAAACAGAGATGCTTTTGAAAAGGTAATGAAGAAACTAAAATTATTACAACCAAAAGGAGAAGCTGTAACCAATATAGAAGATGGTATCAAAGTAGCAGAAGAAATTGGCTATCCTGTTTTAGTAAGACCAAGTTATGTGTTAGGTGGAAGAGCCATGCAAATAGTTTCTAATAAAAAAGCACTGGAAAAATACTTAAAAACAGCAGTAGAGGTCAACAAAAAACAACCAGTATTAGTTGATAAATACATAACAGGAAAAGAGCTAGAAGTAGATGCTGTCTGTGATGGAACAGATGTATTTGTACCAGGAATTATGGAGCATGTTGAAAAAACAGGAATTCATTCAGGAGATAGTATTAGTATCTATCCAACCTTCAGCGTAAGCAAAGAAGCAAAACAAAAGATATTAGATTATACAGTAAAATTGGGATTAGGAATTGGAATTGTGGGCTTATACAATATTCAATTTATTGTAGACAAAAATGAAGATGTCTATGTTATAGAAGTAAATCCACGTTCTTCTAGGACAGTACCATTTATTTCAAAATCAACAGGATATTCTTTAGCTGATATAGGAACCTTAGTAATGCTTGGAAAAACTTTAAAGCAACAGGGCATCAAAGAAGTGTATCCAAAAGAAAAAGAAAAATGGTATGTCAAAGCGCCAGCCTTTTCGTTCTCTAAATTAGCGGGACTAGATGCATACCTTTCACCAGAAATGAAATCAACAGGAGAGGCAATTGGTTATGACAAAAAGCTAACAAGAGCATTATATAAAGCTTTACAATCTTCTGGAATGAAACTAGCAAACTATGGAACGATCTTCTTAACAATAGCAAATGACGACAAAGAAGATGCCTTACCATTAATTAGAAGATTTTACAACTTAGGGTTTAACATAGAAGCAACAAAAGGAACCGCAGAATTTTTAAAACAACATGGCATTAGAACCAGAATGAAGAAGAAAATTAGTGAAGGAAGCACTGAAATTTTAGACTCTATGAGAAAAGGATATGTGAACTATGTAATCAACACTAAAAACATCAATTCCATCAAAGAGGAAACAGATGGTGCGCAAATTAGAAGATGTGCTGTTGAAAATAACATACCAATTTTTACAGCACTAGATACCGTAAGAGTATTACTAGATGTATTAGAGGAAATTACTTTGGGAATATCAACAATAGATGAATAAGAATGGTTACAGCTTTTTAAAATAGAGTAACTGATTAGAAAAGATGCAATATCAATGTACCTATCTATGCTAAGAAATTAAAATATTGATATTGCAATCTTTTTATGCGTTTTGTTTTTTCACTTGACGCCACCATGTTTTTGTAAGAAATTTCCAAAAGGTATTGACAAATGTTAAAAATGATATTAAAATGTTAAAAATTAAATCGCAAAGATAAGATTTTAATTTTGAAATTAAATTTTTTCGAAGAAATTTTCAAATAAAATAAAAAAATAAGAAAAAGTAAGCAAATTAATAAAAAAGAGGAAAAATGAAAGTTTTAACTTTATTTTTATCAATATATAAAAATTGACCTAATGATAAAAAGAAATTAAAATAAAGAAGGATGTGTAATATGAAAAAATTTACCTACTATGATTATTTAAAATATACTGGAAATTGTTTGAGCGATGTAAGTGAAACCTATCAAATAGGAGAAATTCATCAGTACAAAGATAAAGGTTTCAAAGTAATTTTGGAGGAAAAAGAAGAAGCTTGTCAACTAATTAATAAAGCTTTGGGAATAGAAAATACAAAATATGCAGTAAAAAAAGAGGAAATTGTAAAGTATAATAGTGATTTTATAACACAGGATTTTACGTTAAAGCAAGCAGATATTGTCTATAAAAAAAAGGGGGAAGATATATTTTTTTTAATAGAGCATCAATCTACCATTGATTATTCTATGCCATATCGATTGCTAAATTATTGCATTGAAATTATAAGAGAGGCTGTTGTTAAAGACTTGCTAAAAAATAGGAGTTATAAAATGCCTGTAGTATATCCCATTGTTTTTTATACAGGAAAAAGAAAATGGAACGTGGAAAAATATTTTGAAGAATGTCAAATGAGATTAAGGGGAGTGGCAAGAACAAACTTTACAGAGTACAATTTAATTGATATTCATGATTATACAGAAGAAGAACTATGGAAGCAAGAAAACTTTTTGTCTAAAATACTATTATTGGAGAAGGCAAAGCAAAGTGATAGAATAGAAAAATATTTGAATAAAATTAGTTTAGAAGACTTTACGAGTAAAGAATTAAATGTGTTACTAAAGATGATAAAAAGCTCTATAACAGAGAAGACAGATGCCGTATCAGCATACGAAATTTTTTTGGAGGAAATGAAGAAAAAAAGAGGAGGAATGAATATGTTAACAGCATTAGAAGAATATGTACAAGATTTATGGACTAAAAAATCGAAGGGATTAAAAAGCAAGGAAAAGGAAATAGAAAGCAAAGAAAAAGAAGTAGAAAGCAAAGAAAAAGAAGTAGAAAGCAAAGAAAAAGAAATGAAAAACAGAGAAAAGGAATTAGAAGACAGAATGCAAGAAGTAAAGGACTCAAAAATAAAAATAATAGTAAGAATGATTGAAAATAAAATGGACGAAAAAACAATAAAATTAATGACAGAAATTACACAAGAGGAGTTAGAAAAAATAAAACAACAAAACAAAGTATAAAACAAAGGAGTAATTAAAATGCTAATAGAAGAGTTAATGGGATTTTTACAAACACAAAAAGGACAAGTAATAGAAGTAATTTTGCAAGGAATTATTATTGCCAATGTGTTTATTGAAAATATGCAAGCTAGACAAGAAGAAAAAAGCCTAATATTAGAAAACAAGAAAAATTTAGAAATAAGCATAGGATTTAATCTAAAGCAGCTTATGAAAATTACTAAATTGCAAGAAAATGAAATATTGTTAGAATTTGACCAATTGCAAAATGCGATAATAAAAACAAAAGATAAAATTAAAAAAGCTATTACTTCAAAAAGCAATAGCTATGAATTTTTTAAAGAATTTGCAATATTTTGACATAGGCTAAAATATAAAGCATGATTTTTTTCAGGAATTGTTTTTAAAATATCACTAAAAATCATATTAGAATTATGCAATCTCATACCAAAAATTAAGTAATCTAAGCTTACATCTAAAGTTTTAGCAATTTTAGTAATGGTATGAATACTGCAAATACTACAACCTCTTTCAATCTCACTTACATAAGAAGGCGAAACATCAACTATTTCTGCTAATTTTTCTTGTGTCAATTTTGCCTCTTTCCTTTTAATTCTTATTCTTTCTCCAATTTCTAGATAATTCAAATACTTCATTTCTTACACCTCATTATTATGTTATTTTACCTCAAATAAAAGACAAAGAAAACAAACCGAAACCATGAGACTACAACTATTAGTGTAGAAAATAAAAAACGAAAAAGTGAAAGACAAATTGTATAAAAATAGATTATAAACAGAAGAATTAGAAAGTAGTAAAAAAACAGAGTGAAAATAACAAAAATATAAAAAGAATACCTTTCTAACACTTGAAAAGTATTCTTTTTTGGTATAGAATGGTATCAGCTAAGCAAAAAAAGGAAATACTAATAAAAAAGAATTCTAAGGAGGAATGAAAAAATGAACAAAAAAACCATAAAAGACATTGATTTGAAAGGAAAAAAAGTACTAGTACGTTGTGACTTTAACGTACCAATGGACGAAAACCAAAAAATAACAGACAATAAAAGAATACAAGGAGCCTTACCAACTATAAAATACCTATTAGAAAATAACTGTGCTATCATATTATGCTCACACTTAGGAAGACCAAAAGGAGAATTCAAAGAAGAATACTCTTTAAAACCAGTAGCAGAAGAACTGTCAAAACTATTAGAAAAAGAAGTAATCATGGCAAAAGACGTAATAGGAGAAGATGCTAAAGAAAAAGCAACCAAACTACAAAACGGTCAAATTCTATTATTAGAAAACGTAAGATTTCACAAAGAAGAAACAGAAAATGACAAAGAATTTGCAAAACAACTAGCAAGCTTAGCAGAAGTATATGTGAATGATGCTTTTGGAACAACTCATAGAGCTCATAGTTCAACAGCGGGAGTAGCAGAATTTTTGCCAGCGGTAGCAGGATTTCTAATTGAAAAAGAATTAAAATTCTTAGGAAACAGCATTGAAGACCCTAAAAGACCATTTGTAGCAATCTTAGGAGGGGCAAAAGTAAGTGATAAAATAGGAGTAATTGACAGTTTGTTAGAAAAAGTAGACACACTAATAATTGGAGGAGGAATGGCATATACATTCTTTAAAGCCCAGGGATATGAAGTAGGAAACTCCATCTGTGAACTGGATAAACTAGAGTTAGCAAAAGCTCTAATGAAAAAAGCAGAAGAAAAACACGTAAAATTCATGCTACCAATTGATACCAAAATAGGAATGGCACAAAAACCAGAAGGAGAAAGCAAGACTGTAAAATACAATGAAATTCCAGAAAATTGGGAAGGATTTGACATTGGAGAAGAAACCATAAAACTATTTATAGAGGAACTAAAAAAAGCTAAAACTGTATTTTGGAATGGACCATTAGGATTATTTGAAGTAGACCAATTTGCAGAAGGAACCAATGAAATTGCAAAAGCATTAGCTGGAATTGATTGCATCACCATTGTTGGTGGAGGAGATTCTTCAGCAGCCCTAAAAAAGGCAGGAGTAGAGGACAAAATGACGCACATTTCAACTGGTGGAGGTGCTTCTTTAGAGTTCTTAGAGGGAAAAGAATTACCAGGAATTAAATGCCTATTAAGCAATTAAAAAGTAGAAAGAAGAAATAAAATGGAATTATTAGATGTCTTAGACGAAAACGGAAAGGTAACAGGAAAAAAAGAAGAAAAAGAAACCATTCACAAAATGGGAATATGGCATCGAGAAGTTGCAGTTTTAATCCAAAACGAAAAGGGAGAATTCTTAATACAAAAAAGAGCAGCAACCAAAAAGCAAGCACCTAATAAATGGGGAATGACAGCAGGTCACGTAGATGCTGGAGAAAGCTTTGAAGAAGCTATGATAAGAGAAATAAAAGAAGAATTAGGAATAGATGTATTAATCCAAGATTTAAAACTAATTGGTATTTACAAACAAGCAGAAGGAAACGAGAAAATCACCAACAATAATTATACTAAATACTATTATTATAAAACAAACAAAAAAATAGAAGACTATACAATTTGCTTAGAAGAGTTAAGCCAGCTAAAATACATTACCATGCAAGAAATGGAAAGAGCTGTAGAAAATAAAGACGAAAACTGTAGCTATGCCCAAAGAAGTGAAATGAAAAAAGTGATTGAAGAAATAAAAAAGGAGGAAAAAATTGAGAAAAAAAGTAATTGCAGGAAACTGGAAAATGAACATGCTTCCAAACGAAGCCATAAACTTTATAGAAGAACTAGCACCAATGGTAAAAGACACCAAAAATGAAGTAATCTTGTGTGTGCCATATACAGACCTATTTTATGCCTTATTAACCGCCCAAAACACCAACATAAAAATAGGAGCCCAAAACATGCACTTTGAAGAATCTGGAGCCTATACAGGAGAAATATCAGGAAAAATGTTAAAAGCCATCAACGTAGAATATGTAATTATAGGTCATTCAGAAAGAAGACAATATTTTGGTGAAACCGACGAAACCGTAAACAAAAAAGTAAAAGCAGCATTCCAATATGGACTAAAGCCAATTATATGTGTAGGAGAAACTGAGCCACAAAAAGAAGCAGGAAAAACCGAAACAATAATAACAGAGCAAACCAAACTTGCCCTAGAAGGACTAACCAACCAGCAAGTAGAAAATACCATAATAGCCTATGAACCAATTTGGGCAATAGGAACAGGAAAAACAGCAACAAGCCAAGATGCTAACAATAGCATAAAAGCTATTCGAAACAAAATAGTCCAAATCTATGGACAAACGGTAGCTAATAGCGTTATAATACAATATGGCGGAAGTGTTAAAAGCACCAATGCCAAAGAATTATTTGAAATGTCAGATATAGATGGTGGCTTAGTAGGAGGCGCAAGCCTTAAGGCAGAAGAATTTAGCAAAATAGTAAACTTTGAAAAATAATGGCTAAAGGTTGCCAGAAGAAAAAAATATAAGAGTTGCCATTAAAACCCGAAACCAGTGGTAACTTCTCTAAGCAAAAAAGGAAGTGTAATAATGAAAGAAAAACTAACAATGCTAATGATATTAGATGGATTTGGAGACAATCCAAATGATGATGGAAATGCAATCAAATTAGCCAAAACACCTAATATTGATAAACTAATGAAAAAATACGTTCATACTGAAATTCATACAAGTGGTCTAGCCGTAGGATTACCAGAAGGACAAATGGGAAACTCAGAAGTAGGTCACACAAATATTGGGGCAGGAAGAATTGTATACCAAGAACTAACAAGAATAACCAAATCAATTGAGGACGGGGATTTTTTCACAAATCCAGAATTTATAGCGGCAATAGACAACTGTAAAAAGCATAATTCAAAATTACACATATTAGGGCTAGTATCAAATGGTGGAGTACACAGTCATAATCGCCATTTATATGGCTTATTAGAAATGGCAAAAAGAAGAGACTTTGAAAATGTATATGTACACTGTTTCTTAGATGGAAGAGACACACCGCCAGCATCAGCAGAAGGCTTTATTATGAAATTACAAGAAAAAATGGACGAAAAGCAAATAGGAAAAATTGCAAGTATTTCGGGAAGATTTTATGCAATGGATCGAGACAAAAGATGGGAAAGAGTGCAAAAGTGCTATGATGCCTTAGTAAAAGGAGAAGGCGTGAAAGCTAGTGCTGCTATTAAAGCAATCGAAGACTCTTATCAAAAAGAAGTATTTGATGAATTTGTAGAACCAACCCTAATTTGCAATGGAGAAGAACCAATAGCAACCATTGGAAAACATGATTCTGTAATTTTCTTCAATTTTAGACCTGATAGAGCAAGAGAAATTACAAGAGCTCTAGTGGATCCAGAATTTGATGGATTTGATACCCAAAAAGATTTAAACCTATATTATGTATGCTTTACCAATTATGACGAATCTATGCCAAATGTGCACATAGCCTTTAAAAAAGAACCATTAAAAAACACCTTCGGAGAATATGTAAGCAAAAACGGGTATAGTCAATTACGTATTGCAGAAACTGAAAAATATGCACACGTAACCTTCTTCTTTAATGGAGGAGAAGAAAAACAATACGAAAAAGAAGATAGAATATTAGTACCATCACCAAAAGTAGAAACTTATGACCAAAAGCCAGAAATGAGTGCCTATGAAGTAACTGACAAAGTGATGGAAGCTATAAAAAATGACAAATACGATTGCATCATACTAAATTATGCCAATACAGATATGGTAGGACATACGGGAAGTTTAGCAGCAGCCATTAAAGCAGTAGAAGCAGTAGACGAATGTGTTCGGAAAAGTAGTAGACCTAGTAGAACAAAAACAAGGAAATCTATTAATTACAGCAGACCATGGAAATGCTGAACAAATGATAGACTATAGTACAGGAGAACCACATACAGCACATACCACAAACCCAGTACCACTAATTTTAGTAACCAATGACAAAAACTTAAAATTAAAAGCAGGAGGAAAATTAGCAGATTTAGCACCAACTATGCTTGATTTAATGAAATTGGAAAAACCAGAAGAGATGACAGGAGAAAGTTTATTAGAAAAATAATAAAGAGGGATATATGTTAAACCACACCAAAAAAATTAAAGAAATATACGAAGATATACAAAGAAAAATTTTTTACATGATACCAGAAAAATGGGATAAATTATATCTTTATAGTTCTGTTCTAGATAAGCCAGACAAAGAAGGTAAAACAGGAGAACTATTCTTCTACTATATTCCAAAAGGTATCTTTAAAAAGAGGGCTGTTAATGTATATGAAATACCAGCAAAATTCAATTTAGACGAAGGTCAATATTTAAAATTAGTCCAATTATTATATGCCAAAATAAAAGAACTAAGAGAAGAATTTAGAAAATCCGAAAGAAAAGAAATATGGACCAATATAACCCTATCCATTCAAAACCTAAAATTTAGGGTAGAATATGATTATACAGACTTAAACCATAGCGATTTTTCAAGTTATGAAAGACATGTAATATGGCGTTATAAAATGCTAGGAATTGGCGAAGAACAGGTGAGCAAAGAAGACAAGGAGATTTTACAACGCTATTTCCTAGGTGCTAAAACCTTGACTAAAAAAGAGCAATACGATTCTGGTATTTACATTCGTGATATTGAAAATGTGATTGCCTATAGCAATGAAAATGTAAATGAACCAGATGTGGAAGAAATTGTAGAAACAACAGAGAAAAAACGTAAAAATCAACTTTTATTATCAAAAGAAGAAATTGAAAAAATGAAGCACAAATAAAATGTTATTAATATTTATATATGTAAAGATATATAAATAAAAATAAATGTAGAAATGAAAGGAGCAATTAAAATGATTTATTCAAAAGAATTAGAAGAAATGAGCTGTGTAGCAAAAGGCGTAAACCATGGACCAGCACCAATTCCAGAAGAAGGAAAATGGGTAAAAGCAAAAGAAATTAGTGATATTTCAGGATTAACACATGGTATTCGGATGGTGTGCACCTGAGCAAGGCGCATGTAAATTAACTTTAAATGTAAAAGAGGGAATTATTCAAGAAGCACTAATTGAAACAATTGGATGTTCTGGAATGACACACTCAGCTGCTATGGCAGGAGAAATTTTAACAGGAAAAACCTTATTAGAAGCATTAAACACAGACTTAGTATGTGATGCGATTAATACTGCTATGAGAGAACTATTCTTACAAATCGTGTATGGTAGAACACAAACAGCTTTTTCAGAAGGAGGACTTCCAGTAGGAGCCGGCTTAGAGGATTTAGGAAAAGGACATACTTCACAAGTGGGAACCATTTATTCAAGTTCTTTAAAAGGACCTAGATATTTAAATCTAGCAGAAGGATACATAGTAGAAATTGGTTTAGATAAAGACGACCAAATTATTGGTTATAAATATGTTCATTTAGGAAAAATGATGGATAATATTAAAGCGGGAATCGAAGCAACAGAAGCAATCGAAAAAGCTTCTGGAACATATGGAAGATTTGACGAAGCAGTTAAGAAGATTGACCCAAGAAAACAATAATAAAACGAATCCTAGTAATATACCACTTTTGCTTCGTTTTTAGAGTAAAAAAGAATTAGAAAAAAGTAAAATAAGGAGGAATAAAAATGGCAGTAACATTTGAAAGTTATGAAAGAAGAATAGACCAAATCAAACCAGTCATGGAAAAATACGGAATTGGAAGTTTCGAAGAAGCACTAGAAATATGTAAAGAAAAAGGATTTAATCCCTACGAAATAGTAAAAGGAGTACAACCAATTTGTTTTGAAAATGCAGCATGGGCCTATACATTAGGAGCTGCAATTGCAGTAAAAAAAGGTGCTACCCGTGCAGCAGACGCAGCTAAAGCAATAGGAGAAGGACTACAAGCATTTTGTATTCCAGGGTCAGTAGCAGATGATAGAAAAGTTGGATTAGGACATGGAAACCTAGCATCTATGTTATTATCAGAAGATACCAAATGCTTTGCATTCTTAGCTGGACACGAATCTTTTGCAGCAGCAGAAGGTGCAATTGGAATTGCAAAATCAGCTAATAAAGTAAGAAAAGAGCCATTAAGAGTTATCTTAAATGGTTTGGGAAAAGATGCAGCACAAGTAATCTCAAGAATAAATGGATTTACTTATGTAAAAACAGATTTTGACTTTTTTACAGGAAAAGTAAAAGTTGTAGAGGAAATTGCTTACTCAAATGGAGAAAGAAGCAAAGTTAGATGTTATGGTGCAAATGATGTAAGAGAAGGGGTAGCTATCATGTGGATGGAAGACGTTGACGTATCTATCACAGGAAACTCAACCAATCCAACAAGATTTCAACATCCAGTAGCAGGTACATACAAAAAAGAAAGATTAGCAGAAAATAGGAAATATTTCTCAGTAGCATCAGGTGGTGGAACAGGAAGAACACTTCACCCAGACAATATGGCAGCAGGACCAGCTTCTTATGGTATGACAGATACGATGGGAAGAATGCACTCAGATGCACAATTTGCAGGTTCTTCATCAGTACCAGCACACGTAGAAATGATGGGACTAATTGGAATGGGTAACAATCCAATGGTAGGTGCTTCTGTAGCAGTCGCAGTTGCTGTAGAAGAGGCCATGAAATAAGTATTTGAAAGAGGCTTGAGAGAAAGCTTCTTTTTTATCTTATTGTAAAATTAACAAAATCATGATATGATAGGAAAAAATACAAAAGGGGAGAAAATGAAAAATGGAAAACAAAGAATTAGAAAAGGAAATTGAACAAATCAAACAAAGAAATCAAAAAGTAGAATTAGATAAAAAATGGGAAACAAGTAAAACAAGAAAAGTATGTATATGTGTTTTAACCTATATTGTAGTTATTATCTATTCCTATTTAACAAGTAAAATAAATAACATATTTTTAAGCTCACTCGTTCCGGTTATTGGTTTTACTTTATCTACAATATCATTAAACTTTATTAGAAAATTGTGGGAGAAATAGGAGAAAACATGAGTCTAAACGAAATTACCAGACCAACTGTAATGGAAATAAACCTTCAAAACTTCAAGCACAACTTAGAGCAAATAAGAAAAATGATAAAATCGGCAACAACCATCATGCCAATCATGAAGGCAAATGCCTATGGAACCTACCTAAACACAAAACTAGAAGTAGTAAACGAATTTGAAATCATAGGAGTAGCAACTGTAGACGAAGGAGTAAATTTAAGAAAATTAGGATTTCAAAAAGAAATTTTTATATTAAACCAGCCAGCCATTAGTGAACTTGATAAAATGATAGAAAATGATTTAATCATTGGTTTATCTTCCAAAGAATTCTTACAGGAAATACAAAAACAAAAAAGGCAAGTGAAAGCTCACCTAGAAATAGAAACAGGAATGGGAAGAACAGGAGTAGCCTTAATCGACATTCCAAAATGGTTACAGAAAATAGAAAAAACATCTACCATAAAAATAGAAGGAGTTTATACTCATTTATCAGTACCAGATACAGATAAACAATACACTAAAGATCAGCTAGCTATATTTCAAAAAGCAGTACAAACGATAAAAAGCAAACTACCAAAAATCAAATATATTCATGCTTTAGCGTCTAATGGCATCATAAATTTTCCAGAGGCTCAGTATAACTTAGTAAGACCAGGTCTACTTCTATATGGATACCAATCCCAAGAGGATATACAGAAAAAATTTAACCTAAAACCAGTAGCCAAACTAAAATCAAAAATAACTTTTATCAAAGAAGTAGAAAAAGAAACAAGTATTAGTTATGCTAGAACCTTTATAACCAAAAGAAAAAGCAAAATAGCAACCATTCCTATTGGCTATGCAGATGGGTTTCCAAGAAGTCTATCTAACAAAGGCGAGGTAGTAATCAATGAAAAAAAAGCACCTATTATTGGTAAGGTTTGCATGGATAGTATTATGGTAGATGCAACCGATATAGAAGTGGTTAATGTGGGGGATGAGGTTTTCATTTGGGATAATGAAAAAATAACAGTAGATGATATTGCGCATCATTGTAATACCATCAATTATGAAATAATTAGTACAATAGGGGCAAGAGTACCAAGAAAATTTAAAAATTAATTTGGAAAGCGAGAAAATAGGAAAGGAAAAAAGACAGAAGCGGATAAATCCAAGACTTCTGCCTTTTTTATAAATAATACTTTATTCTTTTTCTACTTTTTTAGAACTTTTTTTGTCAGTAACAACTTCCTTTAAAGCACCCAAAGAGCTAAGAGCGCTAGTTGCTTCAAAAGGAATAAATACTTTGTTAGCTTCACCTTTTGCAACTTCTTCTAAAGCTTCTAAAGATTTTAATTGAACTAGTTTATCATTTGGGTCAGCCTTTTTCATAGCATCATAAACCATTTGAATTTCTTTAGCTCTTGCATCAGCAACTTCTTTAATTGCTTGTGCTTCTCCGGCAGCTCTTCTAATTCTAGCTTCTTTATCAGCTTCAGCTTCTAAAATAGCTGCTTGTTTTTTACCTTCTGCAATTGTAATAGAAGATTGTCTTTGTGCTTCTGCCTCCAAAATTAATGCTCTTTTATTTCTTTCTGCATTCATTTCCTTTTCCATTGCATCTCTAATATCAGCAGGTGGAGTAATGTCCTTAATTTCAACACGGTCAATCTTACATCCCCATCTATCAGTAGCTTCGTCTAAAACAAGTCTTAATTGATTGTTGATACCATCTCTTGAACTAAAGGTTTCGTCTAAGTCCATTTTACCAATAATATCACGAATGGTAGTGATGGCTAAGTATTCAATACCTTTCTTTAAACTTTGAATTTCATATACTGCTTTTGCAGGATCTGTTATTTGATAAAATACAACGGTATCAATTGTAATGGTAACATTATCTTTGGTAATAACGCCTTGAGGTGGTACATCCATGGTTTGTTGTTTTAAACTAACTACACTTCTAACATGGTCAAAAAAAGGAACAATAATGGTAAGACCAGCATCAGCTATCTTATAAAATTTTCCTAATCTTTCAATGATGTATACCTCAGCTTGTTTAACAATTTTAATAGACATTGCTGCAATCACTAAAATAATAACAAGTAAAATTAATAAAAATGCCATAATATTTCTACCTCCTTAAAAATATATCATAATACAAGAGAAAAACTCTGTAAGTTAGATAACTTAATTTTTAATTGGTGTAACAATTGCTTTTACACCTTTGATTTCTTTAATCTCTACTTCGGTACCTTTAACAATATTTTCCTCGTTTAAACCTACTGCTGACCAAACTTCTCCATTTACCTTCACTTGACCAATTGCTTTTACAGAATCAATATCTTGTGTTACAATTCCTGTTTTGCCAATATTAGAATAGACATTGGTCTTTATGTTAGCATCTTTTCGATTGACAAATTTTTGCACAAATGGTTTTGTGGCAAAAATTAAAATGCCAGAAGATATTACAAAGACTGTGGTTTGAACAATAATGTTGTCTGTAAAAAGGCTAGTTACCATAGCAAGTAAAGCTCCGAATAGCAAACCAAAAGATTAAAAATCCTATGGTTATGATTTCTATGATTAAACAAATTCCTGCAATGATTAGCCATATTTGCCACATGGAAAAATCCTCCTTTGATACCAACTGTTACTATTATATCATATATTTATGAAAAAAGAAATAGTTTTATGTTGATTTTGAAAAATAACCAAATAAAATTTTATTTTAACAAATTGGAGATAAGTTTACATCATATACGAATATATTGTCGATTTTTATTGACAACCTATGTTTTTTTACCTATAATGTTTTTATAATATAGCCTATGTAACAAGGTAAAAGAATAAAAAGATATACCAAGGATAAAATAATAAAAAACTAAGGAGGACTGTATGAAAAATAAAGGAATTACGCTAATAGCACTAGTCATTACCATCATTCTATTACTAATCTTAGCAGGAATAACAATAGCAATGCTAACAGGGGAAAATGGAATTTTACGGAAAAGCAACAACAGCTAAAGAAAAAAATGCTGAAGTAGCAGCGAAAGAAAAAGTACAAATAGCAGTGATGGGAAGCTATGGGGAAGATGGTAAATTTGAAGAAGAGAAGTTTCGAGAAGAAATAAAAAACCAAGGTGGAGAAATTATAGAAGTAGAATCAACAGAGGAATATTTGGTAGTGGAGATAGATGGTTACAAAGCAAAAGTAGATAGAGAAACGGGAGAAATACTAGAATTTGAAAGTGCAAAAGGTGTTAAACCAGAAGTAGAAATTAATTTGTATCAAACCAATGGAAATAATTTAGAACTAGACACAAGTTATGAAAAAGTAGTAATAACAGTAAAAATACCAAATAAAGAAAGTTTGGGAACAATCGATGAAATTATAGTTAAAGATGCGAAAGGAACTGCTATCAATAAAGAAACTTCAGTAATAGGAGAAGGAGAAGCAAGTTTTATCGTTGAAGGATATGGTAATTATACAATAACCGTAAAAGCAACGACAGAGGGAGAAACTAGAACGATTACCATAACAAAAAAATTAAGACTAACATTAGATAAATGGGAAACAACAAATAAAGAAGATAAGGAATGGTATCATTATGGAAATGCAAAAATACTAGAACCCAAAATAGTAGGACAAATGAATCCAGTAAAATATGTAGGACAAGAGCAAGAAGGCAACAAATGGGCAAATGCAACAACTGCAGATGGAAGTTTGTGGGTATGGATACCAAGGTTTGCCTATAAAATAACCGAAGGATATCATAGTAAAAGTGCAGGGAAAATTGAGGTAGCATTTTTAGACACAAATAACAAGTTCTTAAATGGAGAAACAGGAACAGTCATACTTAATCCAAGTGAAACAGGTGCAGGAACAGAAAAATGGTTAGTCCATCCAGCTTTTACAGCAAATGCGACAAATGGTGGAGGATTTGGAGAAATAGAAGGCTTATGGGTTCGGAAAATTTGAAGCAACAGGGACATCTAGTAATTTAAGCGTAAAACCAGGAGTAACAAGTTTAAGAAATATGACATTTAATCAACTATACAAATTAGCAAGAACAAGTAAATTCGGAGAAAATGTAGACTTACGAAGCCATATGGCCAAAAACAGTGAATGGGGAGCAATTAGCTACCTAAGTTACAGTCAATATGGAACGAATGGAGACAAAGTAGAAAAAAACACAAGTAGCAGTTATTATACAGGTGCAAGTGATAACAAAGCAGTAATATATACAGCCAATAAAAAACAAAGTACAACAGGTAATGCAACAGGAGTATATGACTTAAATGGTGGAGCATGGGAATGTGTAGCATCTTATGTCAATAGTGGAAGTAGCAATTTAGCAACATATGGTGGAACAGCAAGTGGTGATTTATATGGTGCAAATGCAACAGAACGAAAAACAAGTACAGAATACAAAATGGTATATGAAGGAAGTGGTAATCAATCAGCAGATTACGAAATAGCTAAAAAATATAAAGGAGATTCTGTGTACGAAATTTCGAATGCTTATGGCAGTAAGGAAGATTCGTGGTTTTCGTCACCTTCACAATTTCCCGTTACGAATAGTCCATTTTTTGGTCGTGGTGGGCGTGATCAAGGTTATTCTAGTATATTTTGTTTTACTAATGGCACAGGAAATAGCTTTAGTGGAACTTCCTTTCGCCCAGTATTGGCACCTTAGATAAATAAAAATTTGAATAAAACCAAAAAAAATGCACATAACAATAAAAAGGAGTGTGCATTTTTTAATGAAAAAAAACCAAGAAAAAGAAAAGCAAGTAGAATATGGAATAGCGGAAGTGGGGGAAGACGCTACCAAATACGGAGAATTCATATCCTCTTACTTTGCGTGGGTATCCTTGCCAGAACAAAAAGAAAAAGTAGGGGAGTTAGAGCAAATAACAAAAAAGAAAAAAGGCGAAAAACAGAAAAACAATACGAAAAAGTAAGAAAAAATAAGAAAATAAAACAAAATTGAAATAGAAAGGCAATAAAAAGTTAAAGAAGGTTAAAAAAATAATATTGAAAAAATCAATAAAACGAGTATAATAAAAATATAGGTCAAAGAAAGTCAAAGACAAAATAAAAATCAAAACAGAAAAAATATAAACTAAAAAAGAAGGGAGATGGAAAAAATGAGAATGTCGGACATCATAGAAGAATTCATAAAAGAACTATTTGAAGAAGAAGACAGCATCGAAATACAAAGAAACGAGTTAGCTGAGCAATTCAAATGTGTACCATCACAAATCAACTACGTAATAGCCACAAGATTTAAACCTTCGCAAGGGTACTATGTAGAAAGCAGACGAGGAGGTGGAGGGCACATCACCATCAAAAAAGTAAACAACGAAAAAGCAGAGTACATTATGCATATCATAAATAACATAGAAGGAGAAATAACCTCCAATGAAGTAGATATACTAATTAGTGACTTCTTAACATATAACATAATAGAGCCAAAAGAAGCCAAACTACTAAAAGTAGCAACCAGTGACAATGTCTTACAATTAGACAAAGCGGAAAAAGACAAAGTAAGAGCGAGAATCTTAAAAAATATGTTACTAAATCTAGAGTGATTTTTTGACCATGATTTTGGGGACGGAGGAAAAAATCATGGTTATATAATAATTAA
>CAOKJE010000017.1 GCA_948468505.1 uncultured Clostridium sp.
GTTTCTTCATTTCGTTCATCTTTTGATATCCTCCCTTGTTTCATTATTCACACTTTTTCTTTCGTTATTCTTTTTTCTTATTCATTATATACCTCTGCAATTATTTTTGCAAGGATTTTTAGGTGCATATTTATTTTATTTTTAATTGTAAAATATTTGTAATAAAATAATTAAAAAAGGTGGTGATTTAACTTGCGAAAACTAAAAATACCTCAAAATCACAGTGGTATTAGTAAAACACTTCGATTACCAGAAAACCTTGTAAATCACATTCAAATTTTATCAGATTTAAAAAATATATCTTTTAACAAAACTGTTACAGAACTCTTAGAATTCTCGCTTGAAAACTTAGACCCAGAAGATGAAAAACTAATAAAAAAAAGACATGAAGAACTTTATTCTTAAAAATCACATTTTTTCTATCCATTTGTATTATCTATGCAACTTTACTTATATGGATATTTTTATTTTTTAACAAGTTACAAAATACTTTTTTGAGCATATAAAAAAGCCCTACAAAATTTTTGCAAGACTTCTTCTTATCCTTTATCCTCTTAAAAGATTCGTAAAACATCATGATACGTCACATACAAAGAAAGAGCAATCAAAACAGCAAAACCTAACAACTGAATATTTACCTCTGTTTGTTGTTTCATCGGCTTTCTGCGAACCGCTTCGATTAACAAAATCAAAATTTTTCCACCATCCAAAGCTGGAATAGGAAGCAAATTCGTCACCCCTAATGACAAAGAAATCAATGCCATCATTTGGAAAAACTCTGCTATTCCATTCGTTTTTGCCACCACTTGGGAAATTCCAACAGGTCCCATCATTTGGTCTACCCCTACATGACCTGTAAACAATTGTTTTAAATTATCAACAATCGATACTAAAAACTCTTGTGTTTGCATCGCACCATTCACACATCTATTGATAAAAGTATCTTCTGCTTCTTTTAAATTAACACCTAGTAAATAAGTACGTTCATAATCTGGTGTAAGCTCAATTGTTAGTTCTTCTTCTCCTCTTTTTACAGTAAGAGTCATAGTATTTACACCTTTTTTATTAATTTCTTGTACCGCCAAATTGGCATCCTCATTTATCTCCACGCCATTTACTCTTATCAACTTATCATTTGCTTGCACACCCTGAAGCTCACTTGGGCTACCTTTCTCTACCGTTACAATTTTACATTTTTCGTCTAAGTAAATACCTGTTACTTTAGATTTCACTTCACTTGGAAGTATACTATATTCTATAATCTCACCATTTCTATCTATTTTGGTTTTTATCTCTTTTCCTTGTGATTTTTCTAGTACTTCATTTAAATCCTTTTTACTACTTATCTTTTTTCCATTTCCCTCTATAATCTTATCTCCTGCTTGCCATTCATAATTACTTGCAGCATAGCCATCTAACACCTCTTCAATCTCGCTAGAAATATAAGCTCCGCCCAATAGCTGTAATAATAAAATAAACAATAATTGCAAAAATAATATTAACCGTTGCACCTGCCAAAACAATTGCCATTCTTTTGGGAATACTCGCTTTTGAAAAAGACCTATCATCATTTGACACTTCGTCTTCTCCTTCTAAACTATTAAACCCACCTAATGGAATTAATCTTAGAGTATATTTCGTTTCTTCCCCTTGCTTTTGCCATATTGCTGGACCAAAACCAATAGCAAACTCATTTACCTTTACATGGCAAAGCTTAGCTACAACAAAATGCCCTAATTCATGAATCGTAATTAAGACACCTAATAACACAATAATTTTAATTGCTGAAATTAGAAAAGCTATCAATTTTTTCCTCCTTTTATAACGTCCCCACTGGTTCCGGGTTTAAATGGGGACATTCTGACATTTTCTTTTATAGCAATGTAAATAACGCATAGGCAAATGGTGCTAAAAAGATTAAGCTATCAATTCTATCTAACATTCCACCATGTCCTGGTATTAAATTGCTATAATCTTTAATATCTACAAATCTTTTAATACTAGATGCTGCAAAATCTCCTATTTGCCCAACTAAGCTTAGTATTACTCCCGTTCCTGTTATAAATAAATACGAATACTCCATTCCCCAATAGTTGTTAGCAAAATAAGTATAAGCAAGCATTAATAGTATAGCCCCTATCACTCCTCCTATGCAACCTTCAATTGATTTTTTAGGACTTACTTTACTAAATTTGTGCTTTCCAAAGTGTTTTCCTACGACGTAGGCAGATATATCGGTTCCCCAAGCAGCAAAAATAGCATACCATATCAATATATTTCCATTTGACATCCCGTTGATAAAAGCAACAAACATAATGAAAAATACGACATAGAAAATTCCTATAAAAGTATAAGCAATATCTTTAAAACTAGTTTTCATATCAGTTGCTATTACTTGTGCAAATAAAATAATCAAAATAGTTGGCACAGAAAGGGTTACTACCATATTCAAGTATTCTTGTGGTATCACATGAATAAATGCTATGCTTACACAACTAAGATATCCTAACCATTTTACTGGCTTTGCTATCTTTGTTATCGCATTAAAATATTCACTCATACTAAGTATGGCAATCACCACAAGTGCTATATCTACTACTATTTTATTCCCTAGCAAAAAGATTATTAATACTAACGGAAATCCTAATAAACTTGATGTAACTCTTTTTATATCCATATTTGCACCTACCCTGCTCCAAATTTTCTTGTTCTTTTTTGATATTCTATTATTGCTGCATCTAAATCTTTTTCTTCAAAGTCTGGCCAATTCTTGTCGATTACTAAAATCTCTGCATAAACAGATTGCCAAGTTAAAAAACCACTTAGTCTTTTTTCTCCACTTGTTCGAATTATCAAATCTAAGTCTGGTTGCCCTTTTGTGTATAGATTGCTAGCTATGGTTTCTTCTGTTATGTCTTCTATTTTGATTTCGTTGTTTTTTACCATTGTGGCAATTTGTTTGGTAGCCTTGGTTAGCTCGTCTCTTCCTCCATAATTTAATGCTATGTTGAAGGTAACACCTGTGTTGTTTTTAGTTCTTTCCATACAATTTTGGATACTTTTTTGCATCCCTGTTGATAAGGCTGATATGTCACCTAATATTTTTACTTTTATATTTTCGGTATCTGCTCTTTTAGCATAATCATCTAAATAATTTTGAAGTAACAACATTAAGGCTTTTACTTCGTCTTCTGCTCTCTTCCAGTTTTCTGTTGAAAAGGCGTATACCGTTATATATTCTAAGCCTATTTTATTAGCATATCTTACAATTTTTTCTAAAGTTTTGGCTCCTTCTTTATGTCCATAACTTACTGGTTTTCCTTGTGCTTTTGCCCATCTTCTGTTTCCGTCCATTATAATTCCAATATGCCTTGGCATGTTTTCTTGGTTAAAGTCCATAATTTGTTTGATGTTTTTTGGAACGGGGTCAAAAAACATCGCCTACTTTCTATCTTTATTTTTTCTCTAACTGATGTTTTTTGCCCCCATCCCAAAAAACACCATTTATTTATTTCGATTTTGAATATACAAAGCTAATTGCTTTAAAAATTCTGCTTTTTCTCCAAATTCTTCTAGCTCACTAATTGCTTCTTTGGTTATTTTGTCTAAAATGCTTTTTGCTCCTTGTAATCCATATTGAGAAACATAGGTGCATTTTTCTAATTCTTTATCATTTCCTACTGGCTTTCCTAAAATTGCTTCGTCTGCTTCTTCTCCTAAGATGTCATCTTTTATTTGAAAGGATAATCCTATTTTTTCTGCATAGCTTGTTAATTTTTTTAACTCCTCTTCACTTGCGCCAGCAAGGATTGCTCCCATTCTTACTGCTATTTTTAGTAAAGCTCCTGTTTTATTTTCATGAATGTATTTTAACTCTTCTTGGGTTATTTTTTGCCCTTCCATTTTAGTGTCTATATATTCTCCTGCTATCATTCTATCAACTGCTTCAGAAAATTCCTCTATAATTCTTACTTTTCTTGGTAATTCTTCTATCTTACTGTTTCTTAAATCTTCCCCCATTACCATGTAAGCCTGATTTAATAATCCATCTCCTGCTAAAATCGCAGTTGCTTCATTAAATTTTTTATGGTTGGTTGGCTTTCCATGGCGGAAGTCGTCATTATCGATTGCTGGTAAGTCGTCATGGATTAAAGAAAAATTGTGTATCATTTCAATGGCTACTGCATATGGCATACATTTTTCTAAATCTTGTTTAAAAAGTAAATAGGTTACCATGGTTAAGATTGGTCTTAATCTCTTTCCTCCTGCCATTAAACTGTATTCCATGGATTGATTTAGTACTTCTTCTAGACATTCTTGTTTTCTTATGTATTTTTCTAGTTCTTGATTGATTTTTTGTTGGTATTTTTTTAATTCTTCTTTGAAATCCATATTTTTTCTAAATCCTCCTATCTAGGATTGATGTTTCTTCCCCCTTTTGTCCCCATTTAAACCCGGAACCAGTGGGGATTTTTAGATTGACATTACTTCCTTTTCTTTTGCTTCTAATAGCTTATCGATTTCTTCAATGTTGTTATCTGTTATTTTTTGAATTTCATTTTCTGCTTGTTTTAGTTCGTCTTCTGTCATTTCGTTATTTTTTTGAGATGCCTTTGCTTGGTCAATTCCTTCTCTTCTGATAGAACGGATTGCTACTTTTGCTTCTTCTGCCATTTTGCGAACGTCTTTTACAATTTCTTTTCTTCTTTCTTCATTTAATTCTGGAAAGGCTAGTCTTATTACTTTTCCATCATTATTTGGATTAATTCCTATGTCTGCTGTTAAAATTGCTTTTTCAATTTCTTTTAAGATACTTGCATCCCATGGTTGGATTACGATTAGTCTTGCTTCTGGTATAGATACCCCTGCTACTTGGTTAATTGGTGTTGGTGTTCCATAATAGTCAATTTTTATTTTGTTTAAGATGGCAGGATTAGCACGTCCTGCTCTTACTTCTGCTAATTTTTCAGCATATACGCTGATTGATTTTTCCATTTTTTCTTTTAAATTGGTATAGTCCATGATTTTTCTCTCCTTTTCACTTTTTTTAATTTGTATGTCGAAAAATTTTTAGTGAAGTTTAACAACGTAAGATGCTACTTTCAATTCGTTTAGGACACGATGGTCCCTATCTTCTCGCCCCTAACCGCTCTTACAATATTTTCTGGGTCTGCAATTCCAAAGACTAGTAAAGGCATATGATTATCTCTACACATGGCAGTTGCAGTAGAGTCCATTACTTTCAAATCCTTTTCTAAGACTTCCATATAAGAAATCTCATCGTATTTGGTAGCAGATGAATCTAGTTTTGGATCTGCTGAATATACAGCATCAATCGCTTTTCCAAGCAAAATAACATCTGCTTTGATTTCGGTTGCTCGAAGTACCGCTGCTGTGTCAGTTGTAAAGTATGGATGTCCCGTTCCTCCTGCAAAGATTACGACTCTTCCTCTATTTAAATGTTTTTCTGCTTTTCTTAGTATAAATGGTTCTGCTAGTTCTCTCATTTCAATGGCTGTTTGCACTCTTGAAAAAACCCCTCTATTTTCTAGCGCATCTTGCAAAGCTAATCCATTCATCACAGTTGCTAGTACTCCCATATAGTCTGCTGTGGTTCTTTCCATTTGATGTCCTTGTCTTCCTCTCCAAAAGTTTCCTCCTCCTACTACAATGGCAACTTGTACATTCATTTCTACTACTTCTTTTATTTTATCACATATTTTTCCAACGGTTTCTACGTCTACCCCTGTCTTTTGTGCTCCTGCTAATGCTTCTCCACTTAGTTTTAATAGTACTCTTTTATATTTTGTTTCGTGCAAATTTCCCACTCCTTTTAAAATATATTTTTGCTAACGGTATTTTATCATAGTTCTTAAAAAAATACAGCATTTTTTTAATTTTTTCTTAATTTTTTCTTCTATTATACCAGCAAAATTTTTTGATTTCTCCTGTCTTATAAAAAAAGAGACTAAGGAGTGTCCCCTTAATCCCTAAAACAGGGATTTTAAGGAACGTCCCCAAAATCCCTCTTTTCTTATTTTAATTGATTCATTACTTCTTCTGCAAAATTCACTTCTTCTTTTTCGATTCCTTCTCCTTTTTCGAATCTTGCAAATTGAACTACTTCGCTGTCTGTTTCGCTTAGTAATTGATTTACTTTTTTATTTGGATCTTTTACAAATGCTTGGTCTACTAAGCAGATTTCTTCGTAAAATTTTCCGATTCTTCCTTGTACAATTTTTTCTGCTATTGCTTCTGGTTTTCCTTCATTCATGGTTTGTGCTTTTAGGATTTCCATTTCTTTGTTTACTCTTTCTTCTGGCACTTCTTCTTTTCTTACATATTCAGGTCTTGCCGCTGCAATTTGCATACATATGTCTTTGGCAACTTCTGCGTTTCCTTTTTTCATGTTTACTAAAACAGCAATTTTTCCGTCTCCATGGATGTATTTTTCTACTAAGCCTTCTGATTCAAATCTTGCAAATCTTCTGATGTTCATGTTTTCACCAATTGTTGCAATTTTTTCTACTAGTACTTCTTGTACTGTTTTTCCCGCTACTTCAATTGATTCTTGTGCTAGTAATGCTTCTACATCACTTGGATTTTTTTCTACTATTTGTTTTGCTACATTCATAACAAAGTTTTTGAATTCTTCGTTTTTTCCAACAAAGTCTGTTTCTGAGTTTACTTCTACAATTGCTCCTGTTTTTCTGCCTTCTGCAATGTAAGCTTCTACTAGCCCTTCTGCTGCTACTCTTCCAGATTTTTTAGCGGCTTTTGCAATTCCTCTTTCACGTAATAGTTCAATTGCTTTTTCCATGTCTCCATCTGTTTCTGTTAAAACTTTTTTGCAGTCCATCATTCCTGCTCCTGTTTTTTCTCTTAGGTCTTTTACTAAACTTGCTGTGACCATTGTTTATTCCTCCTTTTATTTAGGTTAGCAAAAAATCTTATTCTTCTGTTGTAGTTTCTTCTGCTACTGTAGCTTCTTCTACAACTTCTTCGATACTTGTTGCTTCTTCTTGGCTTGCTTCTGCTGGTTGTTCTTGCATTTCTGGTTCAAAGCTTTCTCCTTGTTTTCCTTCGATAACGGCATTTGCCATAACGTCTGCAATTAATTTTACAGCTCGAATGGCATCGTCATTTCCTGGAATTGGGTAATCTAGTTCTTCTGGATTACAATTAGTGTCTACTAATCCTACTACTGGAATTCCTAATTTTTTTGCTTCTAAGATTGCAATTCTTTCTTTTTTAGGGTCGATTAGGAAAATTACGCCTGGTAATTTTTCCATGTCTTTAATTCCACCAAGGTTTTTTTCTAGTTTTTCCATTTCTTTTTTTAGTAAAATTACTTCTTTTTTAGGTAATACATCAAATGTTCCATCTTCTTGCATTGCTTCTAAATCTTTTAGTCTTTGTATTCTTTTTTGGATGGTTCCAAAGTTTGTTAACATTCCTCCTAACCATCTTTGGTCAACGTAGTACATTCCACATTTTAATGCTGCTTCTTTCATACATTCTTGTGCTTGTTTTTTGGTTCCTACAAAAAGAATAGTTTTTCCTTCTTCTGCTTGTTCTTTCATGAAGCTATATGCTTCGTCTAATTTTTTTGATGTCTTTTGTAAGTCGATGATGTGAATTCCATTTCTGGCTTGGAATATGTATTCAGCCATTTTAGGATCCCATCTTCTTGTTTGATGTCCAAAGTGAACACCTGCTTCTAGTAATTGTTTCATTGCAACTACTGCCATTTTTCATTCCTCCTTGTTTGTTATTTCTTCCACAAAGCTTCAAACGTTTTTTGGGACCTAATTTTTTAGGCACTTCCCTTTAAAACTAACTTTTGTGTGATTAATACGCTTGCTATTGTATCACATTTTGTCAATCATTTCAAGGGTTTTTCGAAATTTTTTACTTGTTTTTAAAGAAACATGGTTTATACCTCTTTTTTATTATTATAAATCCTATCCAATCGTTCATCTGGATACATATAATCTAAAAACTCGTCAACTGGTCCTGCTGCTGGTAAGCCTTGGCGCCTTTGCTGTTGGCGATTACCTGCCATGCAAGAAATTGTAATATCAAAAATCATAAACAACATAAAAAACACCGTAAAAATTCTAATCCCTGTTTTATCAATCAAAGTCTCCATTCTTTGAAAAGATGGATAAATCATTTTTAGGTACACAATTGCAATAATTCCCCAATACACGCAATATAATAAGCAAGTTCTTCCATTTAAATTCATAAACAAATGGGTATAATCCCAAGAAATTGTTCCAAAAAATATCTCTTGAAAAAATGAACATAAATATTCTAAAGTTCCTCCCATAAGAGCCCCTGCCACAAATGCTTTTTTGGGTTCTTGTACTTTAGAAATTAGTATATAATAAGCAACTGCTCCTATTCCATAAATTTGAATAAAAGGTCCATAAATTAGTCCTTGTCTAATTTCTAAAGCTCTTGTATAAACTAAAGCATATAGCATTTCCGCAAAAAATCCAAATACACTTCCTATTACAAATATCCAAAATATTTTAATGATATAATTTACTATTTTCTTTCCCATATATTTCCCCAATTTATTTTGATTATCCACATTATATACTAAGATGGTGGAAAATAAAAGTGTTCTTTTTAAATTAATAAAATCTTAATTTTGTATCATTTCCTTTACAATTTCTCCTGCTATCATTAGCCCTGCTATTGAAGGCACAAAGGAAATACTGCCTACCTGTTTTTGTCCCTTTTGCCCGATGGGCTCTTCTTTTGAATATAATACTTTTAATTGATTAATGTTTCTTTTTTTTAACTCTTTTCTGATTACTCTGGCTAAGGGACAAACTGATGTATTTTTAATATCTGTCACTTCAAGTTGGGTAGGGTCTAGTTTGTTTCCTGTCCCCATGCAAGATATCATTGGCACTTTTTCTTTGCTTGCTTTTTCAATTAAATTTAGTTTTGTTTTTACGGTATCAACAGCATCAACAATATACGAAAAAGAAGTATCAATTAATGTCTCTTCTCCTTCTTGCAAGTCTTGTACCATATAGGTATCTACCTTTAATTCGGGATTAATTTCTAATATTCTTTTTTTCATAACATCTATTTTTCTTTTTCCTATGGTTTGATGGTTTGCATGAATTTGTCTATTGATGTTAGTAAGTGAAATTACGTCATTATCAATTAGCACTATGTGACCTACTCCACTTCTTGCTAATCCCTCTACTACAAAAGATCCAACCCCTCCCATACCATAAACTGCTATTTTTGCTTTTTTTAGTTTTTCTATGCCTTCTTTTCCTATTAAAATTTCGGTTCTATTGGTCCAAACTTCCTCCATTTCCTTTTCCTTCCCTTCTTTTCTGTATTATATTATAGCATACTTTCATTTTATATGCTATAATATAATTGTTATTTAAGCCTCATATAAGGAGATAATAATGTTAAGAATTAATAATATAAAAATTAGAAAAGACTTAAGTGAACCTGAAATATTTGAAATAGCCATAAAAAAAGCCCATATCAAAAAAGAAGATGTCGTTACGTGGCAAATTTCAAAAAAATCCATTGATGCAAGAAAAAAAGACGATGTCCACTACAACTATTGTATTGATATTCAAGTAAAAAACGAAAATCATTATAAAAAACTAGAAAAGGTAAAAAGCCTTGACCTTCCTAAAATAAAAATAAAAAAACAAGCCTCCACTCGTCCCATCATTATTGGTGCTGGACCTGCTGGTCTTTTTGCTGCACTTACCTTAGTTCAAAATGGTAGTAAACCAATTATTATTGAGCAAGGAGAAGAAATCGAAAAAAGAAAACTTTCTGTTGATGCTTTCTTAAAAGCTGGTAAATTAAACACTTCTTCTAATGTTCAATTTGGAGAAGGTGGCAGTGGTACTTTTTCCGATGGAAAACTAATCACTGGAATTAACAGTCCTTTTTGTCAAAAGGTTTTAGAAGAATTTGTCCGTTTTGGTGCACCAAAAGAAATCTTATACCTTTCTAAACCTCATATTGGAACAGATAATTTAATTCATATTATTAAAAATATGAGAAATCATATTATTCAAAATCGGTGGAACGTTCTACTTTAATACAAAAGTAGTCGATTTTGAGATAGCAAATCAGCATATTGTAAGTCTACTTACACTTTCAAATGGCATTCCCAAAAAATTTCTAGCAGATAACGTAATTTTAGCCATTGGTCACAGTGCAAGAGATACCTTTGAAACACTTTTTAAAAAAGGTATTTTTATGGAGCCAAAGAATTTTTCTGTTGGAGTTCGTATAGAACATCTACAAAACTGGATAAACACTGCACAATATGGTACCATCACTAAATTAGCTTTACCTCCTGCTGAATATAAGCTAGCTTACCATTCTCCTTCTGGTCGTTCTTGCTATACTTTTTGTATGTGTCCACGGACGGCTTAGTTATGGCTTCTTCTAGTGAAAAAGAAACCATTGTAACAAATGGTATGAGCTTATATTTACGTGATGGCAAAAATGCTAATTCTGCTCTTTTAGTCAATGTTACTCCTAACGATTTTAAAAGCACTTCTGCCTTAGCTGGCATTTATTTTCAAAAAGAGTTAGAACAAAAAGCCTTTAAGCTTGGTGGCTCAAATTATTATGCTCCTGTACAAAGAGTAGAAGATTTTCTAAATGACCATAAATCCACAAAAATAGGTAAAGTAACCCCTACCTACCAACCTCGGAGTTACCTTAGCAAACTTAAATGAAATATTACCTAAATTTGTAAGTGACACTTTAAAAGAAGGGCTACAATTTTTTGAAACCAAGCTTCGTGGCTTTGCCCATCCAGATAGCATCTTAACTGGACTTGAAACAAGAAGCTCTTCTCCTGTTCGAATCTTACGAAATGAAAAACTAGTTTCTAACATCTTAGGACTTTATCCTTGCGGAGAAGGTGCAGGCTATGCTGGCGGCATCATGTCTGCTAGCGTTGATGGCATCAAATGTGCCATTGCCTTACTTGAAAATAATTAATGTGCAATTGGGGACGTTTCTTTTTGCACATTAATTTCTAAGTTTTTCAATAATTTCTACTAAAGCCTCTACTAAATAGTCTACATCCTCTTTTGTATTGTCTTCTCCAAACGTAACTCTAAGTGACCCACTTGCTAAATCATTTGAAAGTCCTATTGCTTCTAGAACATGCGAAGGTGCTGCGGAACCTGACGTACATGCTGACCCTGCTGATGCACAGATTCCTTTTGCATCTAAGTTTAGTAATAGGGCTTCACCATCAATGTTAGAAAATGCAAAGTTAGCGTTTCCTGGAAGTCTTGCCTGCATGCCACCATTTAATACAGCTCCTTCTATTTTTTCTTGCACTTGATTAATAAAATAGTCTCTTAATGTTTTTAAATGTCTCATATGCTCAGGTAAGTGAAGACTTGCTAGTTCACAGGCTTTTCCTAAACCTACAATTCCGGGCCACATTTTCTGTTCCTGCTCTTTTATTTTTTTCTTGATGTCCACCTTCCATGAATTTTTGAAATTCAATTCCATTTCTTACATATAATGCTCCTATCCCTTTGGGCGCATATAATTTGTGACCAGATAGTGATAAACTATCTATTCCCATTTTCTTTACATCAATGGGAACATTTCCACATGCTTGCACAGCATCTGTATGGAATATAATGTTATACATTCTGGCAATTTTTGAAATCATTTCAATTGGCTCTAAACTTCCGATTTCATTATTGGCGAACATGATGGTAATTAATATGGTATCATTTCGAATGGCATTTCTTAATTCTTCTAGGTCTATAATACCTTCTTTGTTTACTTTTAAATAAGTTACTTCAAAACCTTCTTTTTCTAAACTCTGACATGTATGAAGTACGGCTGGATGCTCTATTTTAGAGGTTATTATGTGCTTTCCTTTTTTTCGATTGCATAGGCAATTCCTTTGATTATGGTATTGTCACTTTCTGAACCACAACCTGTAAAATAAATCTCATTACTGTTACAGCCAATTAAATTGGCTACTTTTTTTCTCGCTTCTTCTATGGCTTTTTTTGAAATTCTTCCTATACTGTAAAGTGATGAGGCATTTCCATATTTTTCGTTAAAGTAGGGTAGCATTTCTTGTAAGACTTCTTCTTTCACTTTAGTGGTGGCTGCATTATCAAAATATCTTATTTTCATTGCTTTTCTTCCTTTCCTTTTTTATATATTATTATATTCAAAATGTTTCATTATGCTGCTTAATCCTTAATACTTTTTATTTTATCTAAATTTTGTATAACTGCTTGATAACCAAATTGATAGCACTTATCCATTTTTTCTATATCTAAAAGTCCTGTTTTATCGGTTGAAATTGTTAATATAAAATCACTTTGTTCTAAACTTTCTTCAGAAATCTTATTTCCCATAATATCAATGGTTCTCATTGCAATGTCCATTATATTACTATTTTCATCTATATCATCTGCTTTAAAATTAATGGCAATTACTCTATCAGCGCCTTGTTTCTTAACCTCTGTTACAGGAATATTATCTAGTACTCCTCCATCTAAAAACTTGTAATCTTTGAAATCACATGGGCAAAAGATTCCTGGAAAACTGCTACTTGCTCTTACTGCCTTTCCAATAGAAATATCGGTAATGTATTGGGAAGTATTTTCACTTTTTGATGGAATTTGGTTGGTAAATACATATTTTTGGGAAGACTTAACATCTACACTAGGAATGACTAATGGCATTTTGGTAACATCACTAATTTTTTTTACCCCTTTTCGAAGGGCAATATCATTATAAGCTTTTTCGATACTTTCTCCTGTTTTTAAACCGTGAAATTTGTACTCTTTTATTTTTCATAAAACTTCCTATTCCTGATACAATAGGAATAGAATTCATTTCTACTACATCTTTTGCATATCTTTTGAATAATATGTAAATATAGTAAGGAGAATACCCCATTGCATATAAAGAGGCAACTAAACTTCCTGAGCTAGTTCCTCCTATGATATCAATTTTGATCCCATTATCTTCTAATGCTTTTAATGCCCCTGCATGGGCAATTCCTCTAATTCCTCCTCCTGATAAAGCAACTCCTAATTTCAAATTAACACCTTCTTAAGTTTTTCTTATTATAAGTATTTACTAATATTATGAATTTAAACTTGAAAATGCTAATACTTACCCCAAAAAATAATCAAAAGTTATACTACAAATAGTTTGATAGCATAACTTTTGATTATTTTATTTTCTGTTTTTATTTGGCATCTGTGTAGTAAAATTCCCCAAAGCCATAGGTAACTTTATAATATTTTCCTATAAAAGATGGTTCTAATTGATCTTCTAGCTCATAACTTGGACTAATTACTTCTTGCCCTTGTTCATTAATCGCCCCCCATTTGCCATCTTTTTTTACCGCAGCAAATCCATTTTCATTGAACTCATAGGCTTTATCATATTTATAATCTACTACTTTTTTATTATTGTTGTCTACAAATCCATATTTTTCGTCTTTCTCAGAAACAAATAATTTATTGCTAGAATATACTTCTGTATTTTTTAACTCCTTCCCCTCTTTTGTAAAATATTTTATCTCTTCTTCATTATAAATTCTTATATAGTTGTCATTTACCTCAATCATAGCATTTTGAAGCTCACATAACATTTTCATTTCCCTTGAATAAAGCTGTATCGTTTTATTTTCTGTTAAGGTTGCTTGTATCAAATCAGTATTTTGAACCTTTTGTGTCGAAGTCTTATTTATTTCTACTTTTACGTTTCCTTTATCATCTATTATCCCTAATTCACCATTTTGATCACTTACAATAAAATAATTATCGTATAAATATTCAATATAGCTATATGCCTCTCTTATTAATTGTTTCCCTTCTTGATTTATTACCTCATATTTAGTGCCATCCTCATTTTTAATTCTTATTTTATATTTTTCATTCCCTGTATTGATAACAGCAGTGTCAGAATTAATCTTTACTTGTTCTCCTTTTGTATCATATACAGTTACTCCTTGTTCATTTTGTGCATATAAGTAAATTCCAGTAATGTCAATTTGTTCGTATTGTATTGGAACGATAATTTTTCCTTCTAAATCTGTAACTCCATATTTTTTACTTTTTTCAATAATAAATACTTTGTTATTGGAAACATATTGAATCGATTGATATTCATTTGGTAAGATTTGTTTTTCATTTTTGGTTATTCCATATTGTCCATTTTTGGAACAGATTAAATAGGCATTCTCCTTATCTTCTAACTCTGTTATTCTTGAAATTTCGTTATATTCTGTTTTTAAAATTTCTTTTCCTTTTTTGTCTAAGTAGCCGATATCGATACCCTTCTTCTGTTTTGTTTGTTACAATATAGCCTGCATTTTGGTAATTCTCTTGTTCTGTATAATATTCGTCTATTTTTATTCCATCAAATTTAGGTTGAATTAATTCATTACCTTTTATATTTATAACTCCTAATTTATCATTTTGCTTAACAATTAATTCTCCTTCTTTATAAGGCAATGTGTCAATTTCTTGATATTTGGGTTTGGTTATTTCTTTTCCTCCAAAATCAATTAAACCATATTTTCCATCTTGCTCATATTTTAGTATACTTTTTTCATACATTAAATCGCTAGAAATATTTTTTAATCGTATTGGCTGTATATTATTGTATTTAGCTAATATTTCTTCTTTTCTTTCATTTAATACCTTTGTATTTTCTTTTTGATAACACACAAAAACTGCTTTTTGCGGATTTGGTATTTTTATTTCTTCGTATTCAGCCTCTATAATTATATTTCCTTTTTTGTCAATTACCCCATATGAATTATTTTGTTTTAATAGAAAATAATTATATTGCTTTACCTCTTCTTTTTCATATTTCTTTCCTTGCTCAATTACCACATTATAAACACTGATTGCTACTATTATCGCGATAATTAATGCTAATACTATCATTACTATATATTTCTTTTTCATTTTCTATTTTTCCTTTCTGAAATTATAGTTTAATTTTCAGTTTCAATCTCTTGCACTCTATTTTTACATGCCTTTACTTTTAGTATTCTTTTATCCTCATATTCTTCTATTTTATAGGTAACTGTTTCTGTATCTATAATTGGTAATTCCTCTTCTTCTGGTATTCTTCCTAGTTTTTCTTGCAGGTATCCTGAAATAGTATCATAATCCCCTTCTGGAATTTTAGCGTCTAATAGTTTATTAACATCATTAATAGTCATACTTCCACTTAGTAAAAAGGTATTGGTATCAATTTGCTCATATTCTTTTTCCTCTTTGTCATATTCATCAAAAATATCTCCTACTAGTTCTTCTAAAATGTCCTCCATGGTAATTAATCCGGCAGTTCCTCCATATTCGTCTACAATGATAGCTATTTGTTTTTTATTTTTTTGTAACTCCTTGAAGACTTCATTAATTAGTCTATTTTGTGATACAAAATAAGCATCTTTTACTACATTTTTTACTTTAAAGCTTTTTTTGTTGATATTTTTTAAGACATCTTTTACATATAATATTCCTTTAATTTCATCTATGGTTTCGTCATATACGGGAATTCTACTATATCGATATTCTTCAGCAGATAACTCATGTAATAATTCCTCATTGCTAATATTTATATCGACTGCAAAAATATCTGTTCTATGTCTCATTATTTCAGAAACGGTAATATCGTTAAATTCAAATACATTGTTGATAAGCTCTTTTTCTTCTTCTTGTATGGTTCCTTTTTCTTCTCCTTGGTCTACCATCATTTTTATTTCTTCTTCAGTTATTGTCTCTTCCTCATTTTCGCCTACCCCAAATAGTTTAGATACGCCATTCGTTACTGCTGTTAATAGTTTTACAAATGGTGCTGTTACGATTGAAATGGCACGAATTATTCCAATTGTTGCAAAAGATATTTTCTCGTAATTTTTCATGGCAAATCTTTTAGGAACTAGTTCTCCAAATATTAAGGTAAAAAAGGATAAAATTATAGTTATTATGATAATAGCAATATTTTTCCATATGCTAAGACTAATAAATGGCATTATATTAAATAGTTGTGGTGCTAATTTTTCAGCAAAAGCATCAGAAGCAAAAGCACTGGATAAAAATCCTGCTAATGTAATTCCTATTTGTATCGTAGCTAAAAACTTGCTTGGTGATTTTATCATTTTTTCAATTTGTTTTGCTTTTTTATTTCCTTCTTTGGCCTGTTTTTCTATCTTAGCATCATTTAGAGATATAAACGCTATTTCTGCTGATGCAAAAAAAGCATTTAGGGCAATTAATAAAATTAATATCATTAATTGTGTTATCATTTATTATCTACTCCTCCTGTTTTGTATTCTAACTTATTATATCCGTTTTTTATTTTTTTTTCAATAAATTTTTCCGATTTATAAAAAATACTAGATTTAGAAAAAAATGTTGATCTATTCTGTATTTTCTAGATCAACATCTTCTTTTAAATTACATTCCTGTAACTGGCAATATCTTTCTTGTTGTTATTTCTTTATTCTTTTGTTTTTTGTCTACTTCTATTTTTGGTTTTTCTTGTTTATTATTATTTACTGTTATGGTATATTGCTCTTGCCAAGCTACTTCTAACTCGATTAATTCTTCATATTTTTCATATCCTTCTTTCGCTTTTGTTTCTCTTAAATAGTATTTACCTGGTATTAAATGTTTTATTTCTATTTTCCCTTCTTTATCTGTCTTTAAATCTGAATAGACTATATTTTTGTTTTCGTCTAGTAATTCAAATTCTGTATTCTCTAATTTTTCTTTTGTTTTTTCGTCCTCTTTTATAATGATTATCCTTGTTTCATTTTCTGGATATTCCTCCTCTTTTTTTCCTGTTCCCTCTTCATATGTTGCTGCTGTTAAGGCATAGTCTTGCCATTCTCCATTAGGGGCTGCACCATATAAAACTGGTTTTGTTTCCACTTTTCCTTCCACTTCTATTTTGAAAAATCCCTTCTTATTCATACTTTTAATTGGTATTAATATTTTAAATTTTTCATTGGCTGCAAATTGATTTTTTTCATTGTTTTGTAAGTCTGTTATTTTGATTCCTTCTACTTCTTGCCCATCTTCTTTTGTAAGTTTTATAGTATAATTTTCAAGGTTACTATTTGCTTTCACTTCAAAAATTTTTGATGCATATTGTTTATTCTCTTTATCTTGTATCCATTCGTCTCCTAATTTATTAATTCCAATTGTACTAGATACTTTACTTTCTTTTGAATTGTTTGCATCATTAACAATTTTATTTAGTGCATTTAATGTTCGTACGCCTGCTTCTCCTATTGGTTCATAATCATTTGGATTGTTCCCATGAATATAACAATAAATTGCTTGCTTGGTTGCTGTAAATGCTTCTTCTTTGTTAGCTACTCCTAGCTCTTCAATTGATTTATAAGGATAGCCATTAATAATTCTTCTCCATAATCCTACATCTGTTATTGCTTCTTGTATGGATACACCGTAATCTAAGTCTGCCCCTACTCCATGTTTGTTTTTATCTAAACAATAAGCTGGATGCCCTATGCCATCGTTATTATATTCTACATAATAAGTTTGAACAACAACTCCCTTATATTTTAATAGTTCCCCACAATCTCCTACTGAATAAATATGAGCTGAAGATAGGGTTGCTGCATAAACAGCGTTCATAAATCCTAATCCATTCATAATAAATATAGTTACTACTAATAATAATTTTTTTAGTTTGCTTTTTTTCTTTTTCAAATTATCATCCTTTCTTTTTTAATATTTTTTCTCTATTGCTTTTACGCATCTTCTATAATTGGGTTCATTTTCTACACAAGTAATTAGTGTAATTACATTTTCTTTTGTATTTTCTAGACACGATAAATCTGTTGCTTGTATAATTTCGTTTTTTTCTACTATGTATTCTTGCTTGTCGTTATTATAATAATAAATAATGGTGTCACCTTGTTTTAAATCTTTTACCTTCTCAAAATAGTTGTTTTCATATCCTCTATTATGAGCTGCTAAACAAACGTTGCCTATTTTTATTTGACTTTCTTCAAAATGTCCAATAAATTTGTCCATTACCTCTTTGCTTGTTCCCTCACAGATATTGGCCTTTAGACCAATACATGGAATTTCAAGATACCACAGTTCTTCTTTTGTTTCTTCTTGGAATTTAGAATGATTATTTTCCATCTTATCTTTATTTTCATAATTTACTGAAAATCCTGCTTTTAAAGCTGTTTTTGATAATAAGAATTTAAAATTTAGATTACTTTTATAACTAATATTTAGAATTAATACTATTATAATAGAAATAATTAAACTTAAGCTATTGATATACCATGTGCTGTATTTAAAATCATTTATCTTATCACTCTCCTTTATTTTATGGTTATTTCTTAGATTAAAGTTAAGAAACAATTTTTTTCGAAAAAATTGAAGTAAAATAATTTTGAATTCAAATTAACTTCTTTTATATCATAATACATTTTTGGAAATTTGTAAAGAACTTTTCATCGCAAAATTCGACATTTTACGACATTTTATGGTTGCAACCTTACTCCTGCAACAACTCTATTTTTATATTTCTTAATTTTTTTGTTTTTTAGTTAAGTTGCTAGAAAAATGAGCCTCTATACTCTAACCCATACAAAAGCTCATTTTTCTTTTTGCAAATTACTTCTCTTTAACTTTTAAATCCTTAAATTTTCAAGTCTAACTCAAAGTAAAACTCTACACCATTTTCTTTATTCATAACACCATACAAATTATCATAATTACTCATAATGGCTTTTACAAAAGATAAACCTATTCCGGGTTCCTCCCTCTTTTCGATTTCTTGATTCATCTATTTTATAAAAACGATTCCATATTCTTGCTATGTTTTCTTCTGCTATGTTTTCCCCTGTATTAAAAACCTTTATTCTTACTTTGTTTTTTTCTATATTCACTACATTTTCTATTTTAATATATTTTTCGCCTTTAACTTCTTTTACATGTTTCATAGCATTGGTAATATAGTTGCTTACTACTTGTTCAATATAAAAATCATCGGCAAATACATTAATTTCTTCTAGTGTATCAAATTTTATTTTAACTCGTTTTTCTTCTATCATAACTTGTGATTTACGTACTACTTCTTTTTCCAACTCTACTAAATTAAATTCCTTGTCCTCAAATTCTCTTTTTCCATATTCCAGCTTCATTAATTCTAATAATTGTTTCACTAGTTTATCCATTTTGTTGGTTTCGTCTAAAATAACTTCTGCATAGAACTGTTTGCTTTCTTCGTCTGTATTTACATTTTCTAATAATCCTTCACTGTATCCTTGTATCAAAGCAATTGGCGTTTTTAGTTCATGAGACACATCTGATATAAAACTTTTTCTCATTTCGTCAATTTTTGATTTTTCTTCAATGTCTTTTTCTAGTTCAATGTTGGTTCTTCTTAGTTGTTTAATGGTTTTTTCCAATTTGTCTGACATTGTATTTATACTTTTTCCCAAGTTATTGATTTCATCGTCTGCATCAGTAATTTTATATTTGTGACTAAAGTCTAAGTTTGACATTTTTTTGGCAATGTCGTTTAGTTCTGCAATGGGATCACCAAATTTTCTTGATACATAGGTTACAATGACAGCAGCAATCAAGATAGCAAATCCGCGCCATTAAGTATAAAAAGTTATTGGATATTTTTACACTTTCTTGAATGGAGGTTATGGGTATTCTGATATATAGCAAATATTCATTGTCTAGTGTTGCTGATAGTAATATGTAAGTAATGTCATTTTTACTATCTTTTAATTTTTTTATGGTAAAGTCTTTTCCATTTTCTATTACCTCTCCTATGTTGTTATTGAACCTACTTGTCATTTCCTTCATTTGTCCTAAGGTAGAAAAAAAATCTTTATTCGAAGTATATACATTTACATTTTGATTATTTTTTATTAAAATGTCAAAGTTATTATTGATTGCTAATTTTTCTAATTGTGTTTCTAAATCAATGTTTTGAGCATCATTATAATAATTGTTTACTGTTTCATATACAGATTTTAATGCTTTGGTTTTACTGTAGATATAGAATTGCCCAAAAACAAAGTTGTTTACTAAGATAAGAAATAGGATAATTAATAAAATGACCAGTGATAGTGTCATAAATAGTCGCACTCTTACTGAGCTTAAGGCTTTTTTAAATTTTTTCACAGGTAGCTCTCCTTTCCTTATTTCATTTCAAATTTATAACCTACTCCTCTTATGGTTTTTATGTATTTTCCTTTTTTTCCTAGTTTATGTCTTATTTTTTTGATGTGACTATCAATGGTTCTAGAATCGCCATAATAGTCGTAATTCCACACATTGTTTAGGATTTTATCCCTCGATAAGGCTATATTTTCATTTTCAATTAAATAGATAAAAAGCTCGTATTCTCTTAGGCTAAGCTCTATGGCTTTTCCTTCTACTTTTACGGTTCTTCCTTCTTTATCTATTTCTATTCCTGCATAATTTTTTACTTCTTCTACGTCTTTTGTCGTTCTTTTTAAAATCGCCTCTACCCTTGCTACTAGTATCTTAGGACTAAAGGGTTTTGCAATGTATTCGTCTACTCCTAATTCAAATCCAAATAATTCATCTTGCTCTTCTCCTCTTGCGGTTAGCATAATAATGGGAACTTTTGAAGTTTGCCTAATTTGACGAAGTACAGACCAGCCATCTAGTTTTGGCATCATGACATCTAATAAGATTAATGTGATTTTGTTTCTGTTTTCTTCAAATACTTCTAATGCTTTTTCTCCATCTTCTGCTTCTAAAATGCTATAACCTTTTGCTTTTAAGAAGTCTTTGATTAGTTTTCTCATTCTTTGCTCGTCATCTACTATTAAAATACAATTGTTTGGCATATTTATCACTCCCTATAGGTCTTATTATAAAAGGATTTTGTGTCTTTTTTGTGAAATTTTCATTATCATTTATCATACTTTTTACATTCTAAAAGGTTATATATTTTAAAATATATAACCTTTTGAAGTACATTCTATTTCTTTATTTGAACTGTTTTTGTATCGTAGGCTAATTCGATATTTTCTTCTCTTAAAATTTTCATAATTTTATAATTGATATCTTCTCTTTCTGCTACGTAACTGTTATAGTCTACAGAGTCTGTAAAGCTACATATTAGCACATTTAATCCATTGTCATTGATAGCATCAAATTTTACGATAATGGAATCGTCATAAATGGCGTCTCTTGCTTGCAACATATCTTCTACTTTCGTTTGAAATCTTTCTAACTTTTCTAAGGGGGTATCTAATTCAATACACAAATTCATGCGGTATCTTCTTTTTTCCATCTTACTCCAGTTGATAATAGAAGCATTCGATATGATGGCATTTGGTATGTTTACGACTGAGTTTTCAAAGGTTCTTACTCTAGTACTTCGAAAGGTAATATCTTCAACGGTTCCTTCAAACGCATCTACTTGTATCCAATCTCCTACTATAAAAGGTTTGTCTAAAAAAACAACGACTCCTGCAAATAGGTTTTTAGCAGTATCTTGTGCTGCTAATGTAAATATTACACCACCAATTCCTAGTCCTGCTACTAGTCCATTTAGGTTTACTCCTAATGCTGTTATAATAATGAAACCAGCTATGATATAAATAACAGCACGTATAATTTTTAGAGCAAAATCAAACATAGAATCTTCTACATCTTTGCTTGTCTTATCTTTTATCTTTTTATACAACGAGGATTTTGGTGTAAAGCTTGCTGCTAACCCTTTGGCAAAGGCAATGGTGCTAATAATTACAAATGCTTTGTAAGCAACTTCCATAATTTCCGCTGTTATATTAAGAGGTTGTTTTAAAAATACTACAGCCAAGTAAAATCCTAATATGATAAAAAATATTTTAAGTGGTCCAAAAAAGGCACTTTCTTTAATACTTTTTGCTTTTTTTTCTTTTATTTTAAACATTCTAATAATGATATATGAAATGGTTCCACTAAAAATTCTAAAAAATAGAATAATTCCTAGTGCAATTGCTATATCAATTATTTGAACGGTTGTGATGTTTTCCATAAAACTCTTAATCTGTTCCATTTTTATTACCTCTTATTATCCTTCGTTTTAAATTGGAAAAAGAATTGTTGTCTTGTGTAGGCTCACAAGTTTTCAATTTTATCCCATGTAATCGCGAAGCTTCTTACTCCTACTAGGATGTCTAAGTTTTCTTAGGGCTTTTGCTTCAATTTGTCTAATTCTTTCACGAGTAACCTCAAACTCGCGTCCAACCTCTTCTAGTGTTCTTGCTTTTCCATCCTCTAACCCAAATCTTAATTTTAGAACTTTTGCTTCTCTTGGTGTTAATGTATTCATAACATCTTCTAATTGCTCTTTTAATAAGGTATACGCTGCTGAATCATGTGGTGCTGGGCTATCGTCGTCTTGTATAAAGTCTCCTAAGTGACTATCGTCCTCTTCTCCGATTGGTGTTTCTAATGATACTGGGTCTTGTGCTATTTTTTGGATTTCCATTACTTTTTCTACTGGTATTTCCATTTCTTGTGCAATTTCGTCTGGGGTTGGTTCTCTTCCCATTTGTTGTAGCAGATGTCTTGAGGTTCTAATTAGCTTATTTATGGTTTCTACCATGTGTACAGGAATTCTTATGGTTCTTGCTTGGTCAGCAATGGCTCTTGTTATGGCTTGTCTAATCCACCAAGTAGCATAGGTACTAAATTTAAATCCTTTGGTGTAATCGAATTTCTCAACTGCTTTTATTAATCCCATGTTTCCTTCTTGGATTAGGTCTAAAAATAACATTCCTCTACCAACATATTTTTTGGCGATACTTACTACTAGTCTTAAGTTAGATTCTGCTAGTTCTTGTTTGGCTCCTTCGTCTCCATCTAATATTCTTTTTGCTAGTTCTAGCTCTTGTTCAAAGGTTAATAGCCCAATCCTTCCTATTTCTCTTAGGTACATTCTAACTGGGTCGTCTACATTGATTCCTTCATAGCTTGTATCCGTTATTTCGTCTAGTTTTAGTTCTTCTACTTCTTTTAAGTCTTCGATGTCTGGTTCTTCTTCTAGGTCATCTGATAATAAATCTACCCCTAATTCTTCAAAGGCATCAAAAACTTGGTCAATCTGTTCTGGATTGACATCGTCTAATTCGGTTGCTAGGTCTCCATATGTGATTTGTCCTTTTTCTTTTGCTTTTTTTAAGATGCTATTTACTTTTTCTTCTTTTATTTTGCTGTTTTCTTCATTTTCCGTTTGTTCTTGCTTTTCTTCTACTGGTTTTTCTAGTTTTTCTTTTACTTCTTTCTTTTTGGCTTTTTCCTTTTTCTCTTTTTTGTCTTCAGCTTTTTCTTTGGCTACTTTTTTTGCTTTTTCTTTCCCTTCTTTTTTGGCTGGTTCTTTTTTTGTAGCTTCCTTATTTGTTTTTTTGCTTGCTTCCTTTACTTCTTTTTTTATTTTTGTTTCCTTCTTTTTGCTTTCTTCTTTTTTAACTTCCTCTTTTTTGGTTGTTTTCTTTTTTGGCTCTTCTACTTTTTTTCCCTTTTTCACATTTTCTAATTCTTCTTTTTTCTTTGCCATTTTTCTTTTTCCCCCCATTTAAGGCAATCTACTTAATTTTTGCTAACCTAATGATAATTTCATTTAATTCTTTTTCTAGGTTCTTTTTTTGTTCGGTCTCTAGACTTCCCTCTAATAATTCTAAAATTTCAAATTTTCTATTGTTTAACTTGTCTTTTTCATATCCTTGCATAATATCGTCAATTGCTTTTTCAATATCTCCTATTTCGTAATCGTCTGCCATAATTTCTGTAATATGATTTTGTTGTTCTTCTTCTAACATATCAATTATGCTATTTATATTACTATTTCCTTTTTCAAATTCTTCATACAGTTTTTTGGCAATTTCTTGATTTATATGGTCTTTGAAATCTTCAATTTTAACATTTTGCTTGATTATTTGATAGATGTTTAGGTCTCCTACTAATAAAATAGATAGTACTGTGTTTTCTCTTTTTTGAACTGCTTGTGATACTTTGCTTTCTTCTACTTTTTTATGCGAAATAACTGGCCTTGCTTTTTCTAAGATTTTTTCGTTTTTGGCTCCTACATAAGCTAGCTTGTTGACTTCTCCATAAATTGCTTCTTTCGATATTTCATATTCTTTTGCAATTTTCTCAATGTATACTTCTCTTTCCATGGTATTGTCTACTTTTGCAATTAGTTTTGCAATTTCGTTTAAGAATTTTATTTTGTCATTTACGACTTCTAAGTTTAAGTTTTGCTTTAATACTTTAACTTTAAATTCAATTACAGAAAGTGCTTTTTCAATTAGATTGTTAAATCTTGCGTTTCCATATTTTATGATGTATTCGTCTGGATCTTTTGCACCTTCCATTTGTAGAATTCGTACGTCACATCCCATTCCTTGTAAGATGTCCAATGCTCGTAATTTTGCCATTAAACCTGCTTCGTCAGCATCAAAACTTAAGATGATTTTTTCTGTGTTTTTTCGAAGTAACCAACCTTGTTGCTGGGTTAAGGCTGTTCCTAATGGCGCTACTACGTTTGTGATGCCTCGTTGATGTAAAGAAATTACGTCCATATACCCTTCTACAATTAGAATTTCCTTGATGCCTCCTTTTTTGGCTACGTTTAGTCCAAATAGGTTTCTTCCTTTACTATATACTATGTTTTCTGGTGAGTTGATGTATTTTGGTTTTGAGTCATCTAATACTCTTCCTCCAAAGGCTATGACTCTTCCTCGCACATCACATATGGGAAACATGAGTCTGTTTCGGTATCTGTCTATGTATTGTCCTCTTTCGTTTTTGTTGACTAGTCCTGATTCTAAAATTTCTGGTTCTTCAAATCCTTGTTTTTTTAATTCTTGATATAGTTCGTCAAATTTTCCTGAAAATCCAATTTGGAAAGATTGTAAAGTTTCATTGGTTAGTTTTCTTTTTTTGATGTATTCTTGTGCTATTTTTGATTCTTTTTGGTATAGGTTTTGGTGGTAATAGTTTGCTGCAAATTCGTTTACTTTGTATACTTTGCTTTTTAGTAGTTCTTTTGCTGTGTCTCCACTGCTTTCTAAGGTTGGTAGTTGTATGTTTGCTCTTTGGGCTAGGGTTTGCACAGCTTCTATAAAGCCTATTCCTTCTATTTTGGTTAAGAAGGTAAAGACGTTTCCTCCTACACCACAGCCAAAGCAATGAAATATTTGCTTGTCTGGTGATACGGAAAATGATGGCGATTTTTCGTTATGGAATGGACATAGCCCAAAAAAGTTTCTTCCGCTTCTTTTTAGTCTAACATATTGTGATATGATGTCTACGATGTCGTTGGTTTGCCTTACTTCGTCTATGATTTCATCACTGTATCGTTGCATTTTCCTTCACCTTCTTTCCCTATTTTTCAAATTAATGTACGTAGTTATATTATTCGACGCATTTTACATAAATCCTTCTTTGTTTTGCATTTTTTTCGTTTTTATGGCAAAAAAGTGAAATAGAAAAAGTTGAAGTCTAACCTTTAAAGTTTGACATCAACTTTTGTTTGATTTTTTGTTTTTTCATTTATATATTATTTAAATATAAAGATAATCTAAATCCCAAGTTTACATTTTTATTCTGCTGTCCATAGGTATTCCTTCTAAGTGAAAGTGTCTCCCATCCGTGGACTATCCGAGTGTTGTCGGTATACTCTTGAATCTATATAAACACCAGCTTCCCAAGTCCACTCATCAGCACCAGAAACAAGATCATAAATATTTTTTACACATGCTAGCTCATTCGAACCTGTCTTATAATACCCACCCTGAAGTGTACTTAACTCGTTGTTTGTATAATATTTAGATGGTCCTTGGAAAGTAAAAGCAACGTCCATCTGGGTTCCATAAACTAAAGTGCTTACTACCTTACCTAAATATGGTTTATCATTAACAAATTCTTTAGAAAGTTGCACAACACCTCCTGATAATTTAGTCATATCTTTTGAATTTGACCATGGTAGATTAGCATAGGAATTCCCCCCCTTCTTCACTACTACTTTCCCATTTTCTTGACCTGCTTCATATCTACCAATATAGAATCCACGATTTTTTTCATTCGTAACACTAGCATACATGGCATCATACAGTTGTTTTTCTTCTTCCGAGCCTCTTGAACATGGTTCTTCAAAATTACCAGAAGAAACATAATCTTGTAGGTTTCCTTGAGAAAACCAATCTACTCTTTTAAAATCCTCTGCATTGGCTACTGGAATCCAAACAAATTCATTTCCTGTGCTACGGCAAAATTCGTCAATTTCGTCTGTTATAACCAATCCATTTTCTATTTTATTAATTGTATTTGATTCTCCAACTGCAAATCCTTCTGGAATTCTTGCCGTTTTTCCATCTGAATCGATATACGTTTTTGTTTCTGTATAGATATTAGAAAAAATTTCTGTATTTCCAATGTTTGTTATTTTCACTTCATAGCTTGTCTTTTCTCTATTGCTTCCTTCTACAACTACTGTATAAACACCATTCTTGTTGACCAAAAAAGTAGTAGTATCTGTATTGTCTACAAATGTTCCATCTGGCTTTGTGATTTTTACTATTGTTCCTTCCGTTGTTATTGCTGAAATCGTTACTATAACTTCTGTTCCTTCTTCTACTTGGTCTGTTACACTTAGTTTATGACTTACAGTTGGTTTACCTGATTTTCTTTTTACATTTCCATTTTCGTCAATTTCAAAAGTATAACCATCTAAATCTACTTCAATTGGAAATTCGCCAGCTGTATCTTGTATTCTTCCTACCTCTGGTATTTTCTTTAATTCCTCTTTTACTCGATTAATGTCTAATTTATTCTTACTGTCATAGCTTGCCATTACAGCTATTTTTACTTGTTCTTCTGCTTTGGATTTTTCTGTTTCTTCTTTAGCTTTTGTTGCTTTGCCGAAGTATTCCATTTTCTCCTGTTAAAGTTACAATACTTATAGCTGCTAATATTAATAATACAATGATGGTAATTACTAAAGCTATTAAAGTAATTCCTTTATTAGCTCTTTCTTTTTTTCTTAAAAAAGTTACATTTTTCATATGAATTCCTGCTTTCTTTTGTTTACTGTTTTTAATTTTAATATACCTACTTTTCACGCTTGTATTTTACCTAAAAATATGAATTAAGTCAACTTGTTGTATGAATTTATTTCTTTTCGCAAAAAGACTAGGTATGATTTAAAATCTTACCTAATCTTTTATTTTTCATTCTTCCAATAACCAATCTATGATATTTTTATGAATCATTCCATTTTGAGAAAAATTTGCTTTATCTAAAGAAAGTACATACTTAGGATAATTATCATTTATCTCTTTATAAGCGCCAAACTCCCTTGCTTCTGTTTTAGGTCCTTCTAGCAAATACGCAACTTGAAAATATAGTTTTTCTTCTGTATTGGTCGCAATAAAATCAACTTCTCCTTCTTTTGTCTTTCCAATATAAACCTCATATCCTCTTTCTAGTAGCTCATTATATACAACATTTTCAATGGCAAAACATTTATTTATTTCAAAATTATTATTTTTTATTTGTGCTATTCCCAAATCAGTCATATAATATTTATTTAACGTTTTTAAGATAGCTTTTCCATGAATGTCATATCGATAGATTTTTTTAACCATTAGCGCCTTACATAAGGCCTCTAAATACATATATAATGTTTCTGTCGATACAGACTTTCCTTCACTTTTTAGAAAATTGGTAACATTTTCAGCAGAAAATTCACGTCCTGTTGTATCTACAATATATTGTAATAATAAATCAAATAAAATGGTGTCTTTTAGTCCTAATCTTTCTACAACATCTCTTAATATAATGGAATCAAATACACTATGTAAATAATCTTTTATATTGCCCTCCTCTGTAAATTGAGTTCTATTAGGAAGTCCTCCCCATTTAACAAAATCCCAAAAAGTTTCTTCCAATTTACCGTCTTTTCCCGTCAATTCTATAAATTCTTTATAGCTTAATGGATATATATTAAATAATACATATCTTCCAGACAAAACGGTTGATAATTCATTTGATAACAATTTACTATTTGAGCCAGTAATAAATATACTTAAGTTTTCTATCGATGCTCTTAATGAATTTACCACTTCTTCAAACTTATCTACTTTTTGAATTTCATCTAAAAACACATAATATTTTTTGCTATCTATTATTTTTTCTTTTATATATTCATTTAGTTTCTTATAGTCTTGTAATTCTTCATATTCTATCAATTCAAAATTCACATATATAAGATGTTCTTTGTCTACTCCTTTTTCTTTTAACTCTTCCATCATCTGTTTTAAAATTACAGATTTCCCACATCTTCTTATTCCTACTAGAATTTTTACAAGATTACTATCGTAGAAACCTCTTATTCTTGATAAATACATTTCTCTTTTTAACATTTTAATCACCTATCATAAGTATAACCTCTTATTTTTGAATTGTCAAGTTATTTCTTATTCTCGAAATAATTTTATAATTCAAAAAAGTTATTTCGTAAATACGAAATAACTTTTTTGTGTGTTAATTTAATAACATCATTTTATTATCTAATTTATTAATAATCTTAGCACAATTCACCCACTCTCTTGCCTCTTGTTTACTAATCTCTTCATCTGCTTTATACTTTACCTTATGCTCTAAAGTTGCCCAAAAATCCATAGCAATCGTCCTAATTTGAATTTCCACCTTAACATAGATAGTTTGCTTTGATAATGTCACTGGCACCTCTACAATCATATGATAACTAGCATATCCACTTTTTTTAGGTTTTGTAATATAATCCTTTTCTTTTAATACCTTAACATCTGGCAACCTATGTATTAACTCTTTGGTAGAAAAAATATCTTTTTTTAAAGGACATACAATTCTTATTCCTGCAATATCATTAATACTTTCAATCATATTTATATAGGAAGGTTGTATTTTTCTTTTTTTCATTTTATTTTCTATGCTTTTAGGTTCTTTTATTCTACTATCTACATGGTCAATTAAATCATAATTATATAAAACTTTAAACTCGTCCTTCAAAATCCCTATTTTTGTTTCTAACTCTCTAATTGCCAAAGAATAAATAAACATTAAATTTTGAAAAGTTTTATTTTCCATTTGTACTTTTTGGTCGTAATCTATAAAATTTTCTATTTTTATTAAATCACTTGCTTTTTTCTTTTTGTGTTTCATATCGGCATAACACCTCTTTCTATTTAGTATATGCTGATATTATCGTTTTATTGTTATCAATTCATATTTTCTTTGTGTTTTTTTTGTGAATAATTGCAATAAAAATGTCCCCATTGGTTCCGGGTTTAATTGGGGACGAAATGGCCCAATTAAACCCGGAACCAATGGGGACATTTTGGTCTAAAAAAGGAGAAGACTAATATTGTCTTCCCCATACAACCATTTTATCTGCTTTTTTACCACAGCATACACATGTATCTCCTAAGTGTTCTTGCTGGAATGGTATACATCTTGATGGCGCTCCAGTTACTTCTTTTACCTTGTCTTCACAGTCTTGTGAACCACACCACATGGTTTTTACAAATCCTTGGTTTTCATTCATGTTGTTTTCTAATTCCTCCATGTTGTGTGCTATGGTTGTTTTTTCTTCCATTCTTTTTTTACAAGCGTTAAACATTGATTGGTGAATATCTTTTAATAGGTTTTCTACTACTTCTTCTAAGTCGCTTATTTTAACTGGCATTTTTTCTAAGGTGTCTCGTCTTGTTATGATGACTTCTCCTCTTTCAATTTCTTTTGGTCCCATTTCAATTCTAATTGGTACACCTTTCATTTCCCAATTGTTGAATTTATAGCCTACTGTGTAGTTATCTCTACTGTCTAGTTCTACTCTGAATTTTCCTTTTAATGTTTCTTCTATTTTTTTAGCTTCTTCTAAAACATTTCCTTTTTCTTGTGCGATTGGTACAATTACTACTTGAATTGGGGCTGCATATGGTGGTAATTTTAATCCTCTGTTATCTCCATGTGCCATGATAACTGCTCCAATTGTTCTGGTACTTAATCCCCAAGATGTTTGGTAGGCATATTCTTGTTCTCCATTTTTATTTTGGAATTTTACATCAAATGGCTTGGTAAAGTTTTGTCCAAAGTAGTGCGAGGTTGCACCTTGCAAAGCTCTACCATCATGCATTAAGGTTTCTACTGTATAGGTTTCTTCTGCTCCTGCAAATTGTTCTTTTTTTGTTTTTTGTCCCTTTAATACTGGAATGGCTAGTAAATTTTCTAATACATCAGCATATACTTCCAACATAGCTAGTGTAAATTCTTTTGCTTCTTGTGCTGTTTCATGAATGGTGTGTCCTTCTTGCCATAAAAATTCTCTCGAACGTAAGAATGGTCTTGTTTCTTTTTCCCATCTTAAAACACTACACCATTGGTTGTATAAAAATGGTAGGTCTCTCCAAGAGTTTAACCATTTTGCATACATGGTTGAAAATATGGTTTCAGAGGTTGGTCTTACACATAATCTTTCTTCTAATTTTTCTCCTCCACCTACGGTTACCCATGCTACTTCTGGTGCAAATCCTTCTACGTGTTCTTCTTCTTTTTCTAATAAACTTTCTGGTATTAAAACTGGCATAGATACATTTTTTACACCATGCTCTTTAAATCTTTTGTCTGTATATTCTTGGATATGTTCCCAAATGGCATATCCATATGGTCTAATTGAAATAAATCCTTTTACTGCTGTATAATCAGCTAATTCTGCTTTTAATACTATGTCTGTGTACCATTGTGCAAAGTTTTCGTCAATGTTTGTTATGTCCTTTACAAATTCTTTGTTATCACTCATTTTTTGTTTCCTCCTAAATTTTATATTTTTAACTTTTTAATTAATCTTTTATCCCTTCCCCTATGGGGCATGGAGCCTCCATTTTTCCTTTTAAATTATTTCCGGATTTTGTCTTGATTTTCTTGCTGATTTTCGGTTTTTGTTTTAGCTTCTTCTTGTGCTTCTTGCAATTCTTGCTCGTTTTCTTGATTTTCTACTAATTCGTCTATTACAATTTGTTTGTTTTCGTCTAATTTATATTTTGGTAATTCTGGTAATTCTTCTAAAGAACTGTAACCAAACATTCTTAAAAAGTCGCTTGTTGTTTGGTATGACATGGGTTTTCCTGGTAAGTCTATTTTTCCTGCTTCTTCAATTAAGCCATATTCTAATAATTTGTAAACACAAGCATCTGCTGATACACCGACGAATGGCTTCTATTTCTGCTCTTGCAATTTTGGGATTGTAAGCAATGATTGCTAGTGTTTCTAAGGCTGCATTTGATAAATTTGGTTTGTTTCTTTTGTCTAATACTGGATAAATGAAATCATGTAGTTCTTTTTTGGTGCATAGCTGATAGTTATGGTCAATTTTTATGATTTCAATTCCTCTTGTTTGTTCTTTGTATTCTTCTTGCATGCTAGCAATTATGTTTTCGATGTCTTCTTCTGTTAGTTCTAAACTTAAGATTAGTTCTTTGATTGATACTGGTCTTCCTGCTGCGAAAAGTATGGCTTCTATTACTGATTTTAGTTTGTTGATTTCCATTTTATTTCCTTCTTAATAAATTTTATACTGTATATTATGCCAGAAAATCATGAATCTGTCAATATTTTTAAGTTTTAAGTTTTTTCACATAATTAAATTCTGGGGCTTTTAATGAATAGTTTAGATGTGATTTTGTCCTATCTATATCTTTATTTGAATAATGTTTGTTCTTTCTTTCATTATGACGATATACTGCCATTAAATTTTCTCTTTTGTATTTTGCATTTCTTATTATTGCATAACTCATATTTAACCTCCTTGCTCGTGTATATTCACACGAATAAAATTTCTTCTTTGAACTCGCTTAAAAGCACTTTTTCAAAATGTGCTGTAAACACACTTCAACACTTTTTTAGCCTATAGCAAAAAAAGTGTTAGTGTGGCAGGGAAAAATTTTCCCCACACCCCATTTTCATAAAAAATACTTACTGGTATTTTTTATTTTTTCGCCAAAGTTGTTACTTGCAACTTTAACGAAAAAATCAGCCACCAAAGTAGTTACTCTACTCTGGTAGCTGATTTCCTATATGCAAATGTCATAGCTTATATTAGCATATCTGCATTTGCATATAATTTAGTAAAGTCATAGTTTGTATAATCTCTTTGTTCAAAGTTAGCTCTTGACTTTCTAAAATTTTGTTTTGCTTTATTATATTTACTTATATTTTTATTATTATATTTATTATCCTTAAACTTTTCTTCAATAGGGGTATTGAAGTTTTGTTAGAGAGGGTATTTAACTTTTGTTAAATAGGTATTTTTATTTATTGGAATCAGTTTTCTCATTTCTACTTGTTTACTATTTTCTTTATAGATTAACTCAATATCAATATACTTCTTATATTTTAATGAATTTACTAATTTTGATACTTGGGTTATTGATATATTTAGTAACTCACTTATGGTTTTATTTGTTAAATAGCAATAACTATTTTCTTTGCTTAAATATAAAATTATTGCATATATGATTTTTTCTTTATCACTTAATTTTTCATCTGTTAATATTTCTATTGGTATCCATATACCTTTTAAATTTAAGTTAGACATTCCCTCACCTTCTTTCGTTTATTCGCTTTATTTTTAACTTTTAGCCATTTTAAATTGCTTTTAGTATAATTTTATATTTTTTAATGTAGACAAAAATTTCCATAAAAATAAGCCCTAGACTTATTTCTAAATCTAAAGCTATATTTATTTTTAAATTTTATTCTTCATTATCTTGTTGTTCTTCTATGTCTTCAATATCCTTAATATGTAATTCGATTTCTTCTGCTTTTGGTAATTGTGATTGCAAATATTCTGGTATATCTTGCAAAAGTTTGTATTCACTAACTCCAACAGGT
>CAOKJE010000018.1 GCA_948468505.1 uncultured Clostridium sp.
TCTTCTAGCCCCTTTGTTCGTCCTTCTTCTAGCCCCTTTGTTCGTCCTTCTTCTAGCCCCTTTGTTCGTCCTTCTTCTATTCCTTTTGTTAGTGCTTTTTGTTTTGCTTTTTCTATAGCGGCTACAGCTTCTTTGTGTTTTTTTGCTATTGTCTCTTTATATTTTTTTTCTATCGCTTCTTTATATTTTTTTACTTCAGCTGCAGTGTGTTCTTCTGCCTCTTTGGCTAATCTAGCTTCTTTCGACTTTTGGTCAAGTTCATACATCTGCCTAGATAGGTCATACATTGCTTGTAATTCTTTCTTTTTGCTTAATTTTTTATTCTCCTCATTTGCTTTTGCAATTGCGTCATTTTCCTTGCTTGCCATAGCAATCTCCTCCTCATTTCCTAATATTAAGTGTAACCAGTCTGCTAGTTCTCCCTTAGGCTCTTTTATTTTTTTGAATTTTTTTAAGTCAATAATGTGAATTTCTATTTTTTCGGTTGCTAGTGTGTCTTCTTCTTTTTTTAGGATTTCTTCTACTATTTCATTTTTGTCTTTACATTTTTCGAAGGTTAGGTGTGCTATTTGGTGATATTCTTTTCGATTGAAATAACTAAAGTTTGTAATGGCAATTGCGATTGTTTTTGGCATATTTTCATATTTTCCACCTGTTTCAATTGTATTTATGTACAATTTGCAAACATAAAATGTTATTCTTTCGTCTAAATTTTTTTCGTTCTCCACTTGCATTTCAATCGATGCTATTGTTCCATCTTGTAGTTTTGCTCTTACGTCTAATACACCAAGTTTTGATGTTTCGTATTCTCTTGGTAGTTCTGGATTTTGAATTTCTAAATTTTCTATTTTTATTTTTAAGATGGCTTGTAATAGCCCTTTTAAGTTTTCTTCCTTGCCATTTACACCAAATAAATTCTTAAACATGAAGTCTTTGATTGCTGGAATTCTAATGATTCTTCCCTCTTGCCAAGTGGCTCCTCCTTCGTCTTTTTCATAGGTAATTTTGTTAAGTTTTTCTATCATGTTTCCTTCCTTTCTAATTTTACTACAAAATCCTTTTTTATGCAAGAGTAAAGTTGGGTTTTATAGAAAATTTTTGATTTATTTGCTTTTTGCTTAAAATAAGGACATAAAATTTTAGAACTATAACTTTTGTTAAATTTTTAAGGATAAAATACAAAATATTAATGGGGACGGCTTTTTCTTTTTTGGAAATTTATCGATTTTTAAAAATTAAATCATTAAAATAATCATTATAGATAAAATTTATTTTATGCAATATTTTAAAACAAAATTGCATACTTCTATTTAACCATATTTTAACAAATTTTTCAATACTTTTCTAACCACTTTTCATCGCAATTTTCTACATTTTTCGACATAAATAAATCATTTTCAAAAAAATAGTTTAACCAAAATTATGAAAACAAATACACAATAAAAAAACCTTAAATTATTGCATACCAACCTCCCCTAAAATGTAATAAAAGAAAAACAAAAGAAGGGGAGAAAAATGAAACAAAAGCAAGAAGGAATAACCATAGTAGCCTTAGTAGTTACCATCATAGTATTATTAATACTAGCAAGCATAACCATAGCAAGCCTAAAAAGTGACAACGGAATCATAAAAGAGGCAAACACAGCCAAAAAAGCAGTAGAAATGCAAGCATTAGAAGAACAAATAGAAATAGCCATCATAAAAGCTGAGCAAAAACATCGAAAACCTACCTTAGAACAAGTAATAGAAGAAATCGAAAAAATAGAACATGTCACAAAAGTAGACAAAGAAACAGGAGACATAGAAAATGACATAGGAGAGCCAATCAAAGGAAAACTAGATGATTACATAAAACAAGATACAACAGGAGGAAATACAACAGGAAACAACACAAGTGGAGGAAACACGTCAGGTGGAAATAATACAAGCGGAGGCAATACTTCTGGTGGAAATACATCAGGAGGAAACAATACAACTGGAGGTAACACATCAAGCGGAAACAATACGTCAGGAGGAGAAGTAACAAAACCAGATGTAGCAAACGTAGAAATTACCAAAAATCCAAATAACGTAGAAACCATCGAAAGAGTACAAGATATAGCATTTAGTATCACAGCAACAGGAGAAGGAACCAAAACCTATCAATGGTATGAAAACAACACAAATGCTAACAGTGGAGGAAATCCACTAAGTGGAGAAACAGAACCAACCTATACAATATCTGCCAATGATGTAACCACAAGCCTAAACGGAAAATACTATTATTGTGTCGTAACCCTAAAAAATGGAACAGCAACCGATACCAAAACAAGTACACCAGCTAAACTAAACGTAGTAGCCAAAGCGACCATAACCAAACAGCCAATGTCTGCAAATGTTAAAGAAGGAACGGCAGTAACTTTTAGTATAGAGGCAACGGGAACAGGAATAACTGGATACCAATGGTATCAAAATAGTACAAGTGGAAATAGTGGAGGAACAGCAATTGCAGGGGCAACAAGTGCAAGTTATACGATACCAGCAGCAAATGTGACAACAGCTTTAAGTGGAAAATATTACTATTGTGTAGTTAGTCAAACTTATGGAAGTTCGAGTATGACAATAGTTTCGAATAGTGTTCCATTAATAGTAGCTAAAAAACCAACAACTGTCCAGGAAAGCAAAAATGATGGTGGGGTATTAAGTGAAACAGAGCCGACTACGATTAAAGATTCTAATGGAAATACGCTTGTAGTACCAGAGGGATTTAAGATAGCCTCTGATTCTGCAACTGAGGTATCAAAAGGAATTGTAATTGAAGATGTTAGTCATGGAAAAACGGCAGGTAGTCAGTTTGTGTGGGTACCAGTAGGAGATGTTTATACTTCTACTACTAATAAAGTATCGATAGAATTTAGTAGATATACATTTAATGCTACTACTGGTGTTCCAACAAGTTATGGAGATTCCGTAATAAAGACTTATTATGATGAAAAAGAAAATTCTACATATGGAAATAAAAATGCAAAGAATCTTAGTGCATTTAAATCAAGCGTGGCAACTCATAAAGGGTACTATTTTGGAAGATATGAAGCAGGTGATCCTTCTGCTACAGAAGAAAGAACCTCAAATACTTATCATGGAACTGATGAACCAATGGTATGTAAAGCAGGAATTCAGCCATATAAACATGTAACGCAACCAATTGCTTCAAGATTAAGTCAAGCTATGTATAATGATGGAAATTTATCATTTACAAGTGATTTGATTAATAGTTATACTTGGGATACGACTCTTGTTTTTATCCAAACATGTTCTGGTGATGTGAATTATTCAAATTCCAAAGCTTTACAAAACACAGTAACATTAACAGGAATGGCAAAAGATGCTAATGGAAATAAAGATGTAAAATGTAATATTTACGATATGACAGGAAATGTAAGTGAATGCTCAACAGAAACATATACAAAATATGATTCTGTACAAGGTTTTTCTCCTAGTGTTTTTCGAGGTGGAAACGCAGCTGTAAACAAAGCTTTTATTCGAACTTATGGAAAATCAAATGGTATCTATGCTACTATGGCTTTTCGACCAATTTTATATTTTACAAAGTAAAAAAATTTAAAAAAGATAATTGTTTATCAATTCTAACAATTATCTTTTTTATTTATTTTCCTACCATATAAAAATCTAGTGTGCTTTTATTTGCACACTAGATTTTTTCCTTATTTTAACCTTTATGGTTTATGTCACTTTTTAAAGCACTTTCTTCTTAATGATAACAACTCCTGCACCTAAGATGATGAATGAGGTTATTCCGATTAAGACTGGCAAGATGTAGTTTAAATCTTCACCTGTTGCTGGTGTTACGATAACAGTTTCTGCCATATAGTCGTCTGTTTCGGTGTGTCCTTTTCCTGGGATGTAGGTTCCTGGTATTGAGTCTGGTACACATCCTCCTGGTCTGTTTAGTTCTACCATTTCCGTTTCGTTATCTAATGAAATTTCGTCTGTTGTGGTTAATATTTTAGATACGTTTAGGTCTACCGTTGCTGTGTTTTGTCCTTCTATTGGTATTAGTGGTGTTTCTTTTAGTGCTTCTGTATATAGTACTGTTTTGTTTCTTACGGTTGATTCTTCATTTCCAAACACTTCTGCTGATACATATTTTAATATGTCCTCTTCTTCTGGTAACACTTTCCATTGTGGGTTTTTCTGGTCATCAAATGCCCATCCTCTGTCTAAGTAGTCTATGATACCAGTTGGCGTGATACTGATGATGTCTCCTGTTTTGTCTCCATAGGTGTAGTACGCTTCTGATAGGTAATCTACTTCCCCTTGGTTTGTGGTTTTGAATTCGTATCCTACTTCTAGGATAGATCCTTGCATTAATTCGTTGTCAAGTTCTAGCTTGATGAATCCGTTTCCTGGGTTAGTTCCTGGACTTGGTGGCATGTATGTTACGTATTGATGTTGTCCTGTTAGGTTTCCTTTTTCGTCTACTTCTAAGTCTATGATTACTTGACCATTTGCTAAGGTTACTTTTAGTGTTTTTACTCGTTTTTCTAGTTTTAGGTCTTGACGTGCTCTTCTTATGATACCAAAGTCTATGTTGTCAATTCTATAGGTGTATTGGTCTCCCATAGAAGCTGTGGTTACTGTGTCATATTCTACACCAATTGCCATGGTTGGGGTGGTTGAGTCCATTTTGGTTCTTGTTATGTTTCCTAATGTGTTGGTTGTCATTTTTCTTATTTCTTCGTCTATTTGAAGTCTTGAACCTTTTGGTGCTTCTTGTTCTTTGTTGTAGTTGTCCATTGCATCGGTTAGTCGTTTTTCTACGTCTTTTTTATACCATTCTTTATCTTGTTGTCTTTCTCTTTCTGGATAGATGGTTCCTTTGTAGTCTTGTACAGTGTAAGTTTGGTCTCCCCATGTGTAGGTTACGGTGTAGTCTCCTGGGATGTAGTTGTTGATAAAGAAATCTCCGTTTTCGTCTGTTGTTGCTTTGTATACTTTTCCGCTTCCTGTGTTTTCACTAAAGGTGATTTCTACGTTTGGTATTCCTATTTCTCCGTCTTCGTATCGTCCATTTCCTTGGCGGATTTGTCCGGTTCTTAGGGTCGCGGTTGGTACTTCTTTTCCGTTTTCGTCTATTGCTTTGTCTTCAAACATTTTTCCTGCTAGTTCTCTTGCGTTGTCTGCTACTTCTAGTAATAATGCTGGACTTGAGTCTGTGTCGTCTTCGTAGGTATTTTGCTTTCCTGGAATACAGTTTCCTGGTGCAGAGTCGATATCAACTCCTGCATAGCTTTCTCCACCTTCAAAAGATGAATAACTGTTTATTTCTACTACATTTTGTAAGTTTTCTCTGTTATTTAAGATGTTTATGACACCTTCTTTGTTGATTAAGAATTCTACATAGATGCTCTTTTCTGTTTGTGCTTCTAGTTTTGTGTTGTTTTTGATGATGGTTTTTTGATATTGGTCGTTGTAAGAGCTTTCTTCGTGCTCGATGCTGTCGATTACAGAACCGTTAGGGTTTAGCGCATCTCCTACGTGTAGTATTTCGTATTTGTTGTCAAAGTAGTCTACTAATGTGTTTATTTGTGATGTTAAGCTGGTTGCTTGGTTTTTCATTTTTATTTCGTAGATGATGTAAGCTTTTAGTTCTTTACTTTTATCGGTTGGATGCTCGAATTCATAGTCTGCTTTGTAGACTGCTCTTTTGTATGTCATGTTTCCATATTTGCTTCCGAATTTTACTCCTACATTGAATCCTTCTCCTCCATATTCTCCTGCATTTAGCGTTCTTTGAGAGTATAGATAGGTGTGTTCGTATCCGTTAATGGTTAGGCGTACATTGTTTAAGTCTTTTACGATTGCTAGGTCTGGTTGTTCTCTTTCATATAGTCCTAGGTTGATGTTTCTGATTTCTTCTAGTCCTTCTGTGTAATGGTTGACTATTTTGTATCCTGTTTTTTCTGTGTCTGCTGCTATTTTGTATTGTCCATTATTGATTAATGTTGCTGTATATTCTGCTTCGTTTATTTCATAACTTAAGTTATGTACAATGTTTCCTTCTGGATTTCTGGTAAATCCAGCATTTCTTGTGTTGTTTCCTTCTATTATGCTAAAGTCGTTGTTGAATTTTCTTCTTTCTTCTGCTCCTTCTGCTGCTTTTGAGGTGTTGGTTCCACTGATGTATGGTATTACATTGGTATAGGTTAGTCCATCGTATTCGAATTCAATGTAATAGTCTCCTAATTTGTTGATTAATATTTCTTCAAATAGATATTCTCCATTTCCATTGCCATTTTCATATCTTCCTAAGGCACTTGTTACGGCTGTTCTTTCTACTTCTCCTGTTGTTTTGTCAATTAGTCTTACGGTAATTCCATTTAATAGTTCGTCGTTTCCATCAAATGCTGAATCTCTAAATTTGTTGTTTCTTTTTGGTTGTTTTGCATCGTCTGGTCTATCAATCCATACATATCCTGATAGATTGACTTTGAATTCTATTGTTATATCTGGATATTTAAATGGTGTTTCTACTTCTTTTGGTGTTCCTGTTCCTGGTGATATGTCAATTAAGTTTTGTCTAGAGTCTTGTATAGAGTCTAAGAATTCTATGGTTACTCTTTTTGGTGCTTCTAACCTCTGGTATCCTTTGATTTCAGAAAGTTTATTGATATTGTCTTTTTCTGCTATGATAATATAGAAATCTTTTCCAGATTTGATACCTTCGATACCATGCCATTGTTCTTGGTTTCCTTTAAAGCTACTAAATTGGAATTTGTTAAGTTTTTTTCCATCTTGGTCTTTTCCTTCTACTTTTATAAGTTCTCCATTAAATTCCCAGTTAAATGGTCCTATTCTTGCATAATTTTCATTATCCTTTTGGAAGACTGTTACTTTTATATCTTCTTTTTTGGTGTTGTCTTTCATGGTTGCTTCGCCTTGTTTTTGATATTTGTCAGCATAGTTTCCAGCTTTTTTTAATAGTTCTGTTCCTGCTGAAGAACCACTAGCTCCTGTTGCAAATCCACTTCTTAATCCTGCATGTCTTTTTCCTACTTTTGCTACCCATGTGTCTAGGTAACTCCAAATGGCATTGGCTACTTTTCCGTCTGATTTACTTCCACTTCCATTATCAGCATTTAAGATGTAAGCAAGTTTTGCGTTGTGCCAACTTTGTATTGTATGCCCGTAATGATCCGTTGATGTATCTCCATCTATTGTAATTTTTGAAATTACTTCATAGACTTGCCCTTCGCTTTTTAATGCTTGCCCATGTTGTGCACAGTATATATATTTACTATTTAGGTATTGATTGTAAGTTATGGTTACTTTATCTCCTACACTATAAGCCTCGGTGATTGTGTTTAAACCTATAATTGCTATGATAGTAATTATAATACTAATTATTATTTTTTTAATTGTGTTCATTTTTTTCCCTCCTTTCCTTCTTACTCTTCGTTTCCTTGTTTATTTTTGTTTTTTATGATAATAATGGCTGTTACTCCAAGTATCGTAACTATAATAACTCCTAAAGTTATATATAGTACTCCTCCTGTTCGGATGCTTAGTAATACTTCTGCTGAGCCTAAATCATTTTCTCCTTTTGCTCTATTTCCTGGTGTTGAGTTGCTGTCAGGTATTTCTAAATCGTTGTAATCTTCTACAATTTCTGCTGTGTTTGGTATTAGTCCAGTGCTGTCTTCTGTCATAGATTTGCTTAAAGTTAAGGTTACTGTTTTGGTTTCTCCTGGTTGTATGATTTCGTTTGCTAATTTGCTTGTGTATAATGTGTTTCCTACTTGGTACCAGTCTTTGTTTAGTTCTGAACTGAATTTTAATTCTGTGCTTGCATAGTCTGCTATTTTTTTAGCATATCCTGGTATTTCTCCATTGTTAGTTACTTTTATTTGGTATTCGATGATAACGGTTGAACCATTGATGGTTTTGGCATCTAGTTCTACTTTTGCCATGGTTTCGTTATCATATTGTCTTACGGTTGTTCCTTTTGCGTTTTGGATTAGTATTTTTGTTACATGTTTATCAAGTTTTAGGTCAAAGTTTTCTAATTTGATTAGTCCTATGTTGATGTCTGAGATGTTATTGTCTTCTACATTTAATATGTCTGTTGCTGCTACTTGTTGGTTTTGGTTTTCGATGGTTAATTCGCTTAGTAATACGTTTGAGTTTTCTGCTGCTTCGGCTCCTTCTACTTGATATTTTGTGATAGCATATTGGTTTTTGTCGTATTCGAATATGGCGATGTAATTACCGTTTCCTATTTTGTCTAATACGTATACACCATTTTCGTTTGTTATGGCTTCTAATGTTTGTCCATCTTTTTCTTTTACTAGGTTATTGGTTTTTGTGTTTAATAGTTTTACTTTTATTCCACTTAGGGTTGTTTCTTTCCCATCTTTTTTTCCGTTTGCGTTTTCGTCAAACCAAGCTATTCCTGTTATGGTTCCTTTTCCATTTGCTATGTCATTGTTAGTTAAGTTGTTGTCTGTTGTTTCCCCACTTTCACTGTTTGCTTCTATGATGTGATTGATTTCTGAAGTGGCTGCTACTCTTTCTCCATATACTTCTGCATAGGCAATGTTTGTGATTGGTTCTGCTTTGTTTCTTGTTGCTGCATAGTCAACAATTGTTTCTATTTCTATTGTGGTACTTTCTTTTGCTGGTATGGTTAGTGGTAAGTTGATTTGGTTTTCTTCTATTTCTTCTATTTTTTCTCCATCTTGTGTTATTTGCTCTATACTTAAACTGCTTGGTATGCTGTCTTTTAGTTCTAATGCTTTTGTTTCTGCATTTGCTTTATTTTCTACTTCGATGATGTATTTTATGGTGTCTCCTGATTTTAGGTATTGACTGTTGGTGTTTGTTTCCATATTGATGCCAACTTCTGTTTTTTGTATTTTGTCTTGCCAATTATTGGATTGGTATTCTTTTTTTCCGTCTTTTACGGTTACGGAAAAGTCGATGTCTTTGGCTTTGTTGATTTTTAGACTATACGCTAATACTTTTGTTTGTCCTTCTTCTAATTCGCCTATGTTGATTTCTTTTTTGTATTCTAGTTCTTCGGTTTGTATTTCGTTTTCTGTTTCTGTTACTTCTTTTACTGTTTTTGGATTTACTTCTTTTATATTTTGCCCTTCTTCCTCTTCTCCTATTATGTGTATGTCGTCTGAGCTTTCTTTTCCCATGTTGATGTGCATTGCTAGGTCTACGACTTCTAAATGTTCAGGAAGGTTTGTTTGTAATTTAACGTTTTCTTGCTTTTGGTTAGAGATGTTTTCTATGATGGCAAAGTATTTTACTGTTTCTCCTTCATATAGTTCTATACTTCTGTCTGTTACACGTTTTACAGAAACTCTAATGTTTCCGGTTTCGGTTTCGTGTTTTACTTCTTCGGTTGTTTTGGTAACGTCTCCATATTTTATTTCTGCTTTGTTACTTAGGGTTTCTCCTGCTTTTGTTTGGTTGTTTACTCTAACTTCATATTCTACATGGATGGTTTGTCCTACTGCTAGTTTTTCTATTGTCGTTTCATAGGTTTTGTTTTCTAGTTCTTGGTAGTAAGATGCTCCTGTGTATTCGTATTTTTCTTCTGGTTCTACTAGTGTGGTTCCTTCTGGTACTTGTCCTTTTATTTTTACGTTTTTGATTTCTTCTGTTCCTGTGTTTGCTACTTCTATGTTGTAACGGATTACTTCTCCGTTTTTTACGTTTTTTTGGTTTTGTTTTCCTGCAATGGTTGCTGTTAATTTTGTTTCTACTTTTGGTCCTATTCCTGTTTGCATTTCAATTATGGTAGAAAGTAGTTCTCCTTCTACTTTTGTACTGCTATTGGTGTATTTTACTTGGTATCCTGTTTTTGCTACTTTGTTGTATTCTAAGTTTTCTGGTACTTGATAGGTGTAATTTCCTTGGATTGTTTCTCCACTTTCTAGGCTGTTTACTAGGATTAGGTATTTGGTTACTTTTTTAGTGTTTGTTATTTTTTCACGCCAACCGTTTTCTGGGTTTTGTATGTCGTCTGTTGCTGTTTCGTTTTCGGTGTAGTAAATTTTAGCTTCTTTTGATAATGCAATTTCTTTTGCTATTTCTATTTCCATGTTGTTTTCTTGATTGTTGGTTGGTAACATTCCCATTATTTTTATGTTTTCGATTGTGTTTTCGTTGTTGTTGATTACTTCTATTTGTGCTTGGTATTGTTTTTCTTCTGCACCTCTTGGCATTGCTACTGTTTTTTGTTGTTCTTGTGCTAGGGTTTCGATGTTTAGTTCTGGCACACTATAGATTGCTGTTATGTCTGTTGGTGCTATGATTTTGATTTCTTTTTGGGTGTTTCCTATTTCTCCGTTTTGATATGTCATTTGAATGGTTTCTTGTTTGGTTGCTGCTTTTTTGTTTACGTTAAGGTTTGTGTCCATTAAGATGGTTGCTCCTTGGATTGCTGTTTCTTTGTATTCGGTTTGTTCTCCTTCTAAGGCTATGTTAATGGTTTTTCCCTCTACATTGTAGTTTTTGATTTTTAGTTCGTCTTCATATAACATTTCGATGTTGTTGATTTGGATGTCTTCTACTTCTTCTGGTAAGTTGATTGCTATTTGTGGGTTTTTATATAGGTCATATTTTTCATTGTTTGAGGTTAATATTGCTTTTATTTCTACGTTGTTGCTGATTACTGTTGATAGGCTTTCTTTGTTTAGCCCGATTTGCGCATGGCTGGTTGTGTCTTCTAGTTTTATTGCATTTTTGGCTGTTTTTTCGTTACTTGTTATGGTGTTGGTTATGCTTGTTGCTGCTTTTATTGTTTCTGTTTTTTCGTCTGCATTTATTGTTTTTTGATGATTAAATTCTAGTATTCCTTCTGCTACTGGCTTGGTTGTTTTTATGTGAAGGCTTGTTATTGCTTTTTCTTCGTATGTAATGGTTAGATTTCCGTCTTGATCAACTGGTGTGTGTTTGTTGATTGCTCCTATTTGTTTTTCGTTTTGGTCATAAATGGTTATTTCTCCATTTTCTCCTAATATTTTTTGGAATTGGTCTTTTGGGATTAGTGTTTGCTTGTAAGTTACGTTTGCTTCTACTTCTTGGTCGTTTATGGTGTAAGTGCTTGCTGCTTCTTTTATGTCTATTTCTGGTGTTACTTTTGCTAGGTTTATTTTTATTTTACTTGTGTTTTGATAGTCTCTTTCAATTCCTGCTTTTAGTTTTCCTTTGTAAATTGATTCTTCTTGATTTTTGGTTTCTATTTCTATTATATTGTCTAATTCTTCTGTTCCTATTTCAATGGTGGTTGTTGCTTCTATTTGTTTGTTATCATATAGTTTGATTTGTACGTTTGCTTCTACTTTTTGATTTTCTATTTTTTCTTCTTTGTCATATAAACAGGTTATGATTATTTCTTCGTTTCCTGTTTTTTTCCAAATTACGTTTCCTTCGTCGTTTTGTTTGTTGGTTAAGGTTAAGATTAATTCGTTTTCGTTTTGGGTATGGTCTATTTTTGTCATATTGTTAAGGTATTCTACTTTTTGGATTTGGGCTGGTGTTTTGCTTTTTGGTAGTGTTATTTTTGCTTGCATTTCTTCCATTGGGTAGTTGTTTTGTTGCATACCTATTTGATAACTATATTGTACTAGTCTTTTTTCTTCGTTTTCGATTTTTATGTTTTTGTTTGTGATTACTTTTAAATCATTTATGATGTTGCTTTCTTGGTTGTTTTCGATTAGTTTTAATGTGATATTTCTAATGGCATTAATTGCTATGTCTTTTTGGGTTCTGTCTTTGTAGGTTCCTTTTATTTTGATTTTACTTTTCATGTTTAATAGGCCTATGTTAAAGCTTTCTTCGTTCATAGGTTCTATTTTTATTTTAATTTCTTCTGTGGCTCCTACGTTTATTTGGTTTAGGTATATGGTGTTGTTTTCTATTTTGCTTATGTATGGGCTGCTTGTTTCTTTTAGTTTGAAGTTGCTGTTTTCTAATGCTATTTCACCATTAAAATACCCTTCATTTTTTACGTTTATGTGTAAATATAAAAAGGTTTCTTCTTCGTTTAGCTGTTTTTCTAGTGTTTCTGTTTGCTTTCCTTCTTGGTTTTTGAAGTATGCTTCAAATTCCACGTTTTTGTGGTTTGTTACTACATTGTCTGCTGCATAACTGATTAAGCCTTTTCCTACAAAGACAAAGTTTGCCATTGTCATGGTTAATAATAGGCTTAATACAATACTGGTTTTTAAGATTTTGTTTTTCATAGTATCCTCCTTTTTCATTTAGGTACTTTTTTACCCAATTACTCTAATATATTATAGCTTCATTCTTAAGAATAAATCAAGTAGCTATTTTGTCTTTCGCTTTATTTTATAAGCTTTTTGCTTTACGGATTATATTTATTGTGGAATAATATTACTTTTTTGTTACATTTTTTGCTATTCCAACATAATCTCTTATTATTATACACTTTTTTTATTTATTTTTCAATGGTTTAACGATATTTTTTTAACTTTTTATGTAACTATTTCGTTTTTTGTGTTTTTTGTCGAAATTAGTTGTATTCTTATGGTCTAAGCCTTTAAAATAACTGTAAAGTTTTTTCATTTTTTTCATATAATGTTTTATAGAGGTGATTGGTTTGGATAATTTAAATTTTGATGAAAATACCATAAATAAGTTAAAGAATATGATGAATAATGGGGAGTTAAATGATGTGATGTCTAAGATTTCTCCTGAAATGATTCAAAATTTTTCTTCTATGATGGGAAATAATAGTGGTTCTAATAATTCTGGTAATGGTAATGGCAGTAACACAAATATGGGAGGGTTTGATTTTAGTCAGCTTGATATGAATACGATTATGAAGATGAAGTCTGTTATGGATAAGTTAAATACTTCTAATGATCCTAGGTCAAATTTGTTACAGTCTTTGAAACCTTATTTACGTGAGGAAAGAAGGGGTAAAGTGGATCAGTATGCTAATTTATTGAATGTTGCCAAGATTGCTGATCTTTTTAAAGATTCTAATGCTAATAATAAGGAGAGTCCTCATAATGGCTAGTTTTTATAATAATTATTATCGTTTTTATAGACCTTATCCTATGCCACTAGCAAAAAGATCTTCTTTGGGAAATATTACTACAGATTCAACTGAAAATTTGCCTAAAAAAGAGCCTTCTTTCAAAGAGAAAGAAAACTCTTCTAGGTCTTTTTCTTTTGGTCCTATTAATTTTAAGAATCCTTTTTTTAGTGATGTTGAGGAACCTCTTTTTGAGATTTTTGGGATTCAATTGTATTTGGATGATATTATTATTTTAGGTTTGCTTTTCTTTTTGTATCAAGAGGGGGTACAGGACGAGATGCTTTTTATGGCTTTGATTTTGTTATTGGTTGGCTAATATTTTTATTCGATTATAATTTCTTCTCCAACTACACTAACATAGGCTTGTTTGTGCATTGGTTCTTCGTCTCTGTCAATTTCTTTTACAACATTGGCAATTCTTATTTGTACAGTGTCTACTAGCCCTGCTGCAATGATGGCTTGTTTGTTTCCTTTGGCACCAGCATGTGCTAATCCTCTTAAGGCTCCTAGGATTATGATGTTGTCTGCTGCTATTACTTCTGCACCAGAGTTTACGTCTCCAATGATTACTAAGCTTCCTTCTGCTTCTATTTTTTGTCCTGAACGTAAGGATCCGCGGTGGAATTTGGTTTCGGATACGGCAATTTCTTTTTCAAAGGCTTTTTTTATGCTGTGCAAGCCTAATCCTTTTGGCATATCGAAATCGATTTCTACGTCTATTTTATTTTTGATTAGTTCTTGGATTTCGTCCATTTCTTTGTTTTTTAAGATTTTTCCTGTTACCATGATGGGGGTTTTTTCGTCTTTGTATAGTTTTTTTAGTTCGTTTATTTTTTTGGTTAATGCTTCTATGATTTCTTCTTGTTCTGCTGTATCGCTTAGCTTGATTACAATTTCGTCTTTTTTTAGGTTTATGCTAACACAATTGTTCATTTCTATTACATCCTTCCTATCTCATGATTTCAATATATGGTGTGGCACTCATATCTTCTTCTACGTTTTGTGTGTTCATTCCAAAGTATTCTGCCATGATGTCTCTTACTACTTCTGCTGTGTAGTTTCCGTGTCCTCCGTTTTCTACCATAACGACAATTGCAATTTCTGGATTTTCGAAAGGCGCAAAGCCAACAAACCAAGCATGTACTTTGTTGTTTGGTGCTTCGGCTGAACCAGTTTTTCCTCCTACGCTGATGTTAAAGTCTTTAAATCTTACATAGGCAGTTCCACTGGTGTCACTGGTAACGGATTTCATTCCTTCTAGTACTGCTTTTAGATGATTTTGGTTGATTTCTTTATTTTCTGTTGTGTCTTGTTCTATTCCTAATTTTTGGTTGGCAAATTGGTTAATCTCTTCTCTAGAAACTTCCGAACCGTCTGCATTTCGAATGGTTTTTATAATGCTTACGTCTATTTTTTTTCCACCATTGGCTAGCATACTGATGTATTTTGCCATCTGAAGTGGACTGAATTCGTTATCTCCTTGTCCTATTGAGGCATTTAAGGTGTTTCCTGGATTCCAACCTGGGTCATCTGGATGCATTTTTTGCTTTGCTTCCCTACTTGCTACTACTCCTGCTGTTTCGCTTTGTAATTCTATTCCTGTTTTGTTTCCTAATCCAAAGTATTTTGCTATTTCTGTTAGTTTATCAATTCCCATTCTGTCTCCTGTTTCGTAGAAGAAATAGTTACAAGATCTTTCAATTGCTTGTGATACATTAACATAACCATGTCCTCTATGATAGTCTGTGTATAACCAACAATTCATGGATATTCCATATTTTTTGTATACACCTGTGTCATTAATTGTGGTTTTTAGGTCGATGACTCCGGATTCTAGTCCTGCTATTGCTGTTACCATTTTAAAGGTTGAACCTGGTGAGTAAGAGTTTTGGGTTGCTTTGTCTACTAATGGTTTTGCTTCGTTGTTGGTATAGTTGTTCCAAGCTTCGTTGCTAATTCCTCCGAATAAAGTCAGCAGGGTTGTAGTCTGGATAACTTGCCATCGCTAAGACTTCCCCTGAGTTTACGTTCATGACAACTGCTGCACCAGCATTAGCGTTATAGGCTTTCCCAAATCCTCCACTTGCTATTTTTTGTATGTTGGTAGCTAGAGCGTTTTCTGTTATTTTTTGAAGGTTTGCGTCAATGGTAAGGACAACGTCTGATCCTGCTACTGCTTCTTTTGATACGTATTCTGCTGTTGTGGTTCCGTCGACTGCCATGTCGATTTGCTTGGTTCCGTTTTTTCCTTTTAGGTATTCTTCAAATACGTATTCGATTCCTGTTTTTCCTATGATGTCGTTTTGACTGTAATGATTTTTTCTCGTTTCGTATTCTTCACTGTTTATTTTTCCAGCATATCCTAATATATGAGAGGCTAGATTGCCTCCTGTGTATTTTCTTACTGGTTTTACTAAGATGTTGATGCCTGAAAATTTTTCAGAGCTTTCACTAAATTCTGCTACGGCTTCTCTTGGTATGTCTTCTGCAATGGTTACGGCTCTTGTGCTACTATATCCTTTTTGGGCAATTAAATAGCGAATGACTATTATTTTTCTTATTTGATTTAGGTCTGTTTGCTTGATTTTGTATTTGTCTTTAAATTTGTAGAAGGCTTGTTCTGCTGTTATGTCTTCTTCTAGGTTGTTGGTTTTTTTCCATTTTATTAGGGTTTCATTTTCTATGGTAAATTCAAATGGTTCTATTTTGATGGGAAAAGTGTCGGAATAAGAACATCCGTGTTTTTCTAGAAGTTCTATCATGTTTAGTATGTTGGTGTTTAGGGTGTCGGTGTCTACTTTACTTTTGTACATTTCTAAGGAGAATTCCATTTTAGAGGTAACTAGTGGTGTTCCTGTTTTGTCTAAGATGGCTCCTCTTGAGGCTTCTAGCGTACTTTCCCTTGTTAGTCTTGTGTTTGATTGTTCTCTATATTCTGCTCCATGTACGATTTGAAGGCTGAATAATTTGACAATTAAGATGATTCCAATGATATAGGCAAAAATGGTTAAGACATTAAATCTTAAATTTATGTTTGCTTTTTTCTTTTTGGTTTTATATTTTCTTATCAAATTTTCACCTTCTTTCTTTTTTGTTTTATGTTACTTTTTAAAAATATCTTGTTAGTATGGAGCTTTCTTTGTATTCATTTTCTATGTAATATCCACTTTTTTGGATGAGTGGATATAGGATAATTGTTAAGATTAAATTGAAAATTACTTCGATTGCTAGAATTTTAATAAAGTTTAGTATTTCTACATTTGTGCTAACAAATATATAGTTTAATAACCATACTAATACTTCAAATGTAACGGTTGCTCCTACTACCATTACCATGATAGTCATTCTGCTATCTTTGGAAAAGTTTTTGTCAAATATGGCTGCTACAAAGCCTATTAGTCCTAGTCCTATGCTATAAATTCCAATTTTGGTTCCTATACTTAAGTCTAATAGGATTCCTATGATTAGTCCATAAATGGTTCCCATGGTTCGATTGCCAAATAGTCCAATGAATAGAATTAGAATGACAAATAGGTTTGGCATGATTCCTGCTATGTTAAACCAACTAAAAAAGTTTGCTTGTAAAAAATATAGGATAAATGTTGTTATGATTAGGCTTATATGGATAATGGTCTTTTTCAATTGGTTTCCTCCTATCTTTTTTTATTATTGGTTAGTAATGACTAATATGGTGTCTAGTTTTTCAAAGTCAACGGCTGTTTCTATGATGGCATATCTGTCTGTCATGTTTTGGGTGTTGGTTACTTTTTTTACGGTTCCTATGTGTATTCCTTTTGGATAGATTCCTCCTAGTCCAGAAGTTTCGATGCTGTCTCCTTGTATGATGTTGGCTTCGGTTGGAATGTACATGGCTTTTAGGGCTGAGGTTTCGTCTAAGGTTCCGCTTGCATACGATGCTGTCTTTTGTGGTGCTCATAGAGCAACTAACAGAGCTTGCTGTGTCAATAATGGTTTGTACTTTGGCGGTGTTTTCGGTTACGGATACGACATGTCCTACTAGTCCTTGGTCTCCAATTACTGTCATGTTTTCTTTAACACCGTCTTTGTTTCCTAGGTTGATTACTATGGTTTTGGAATAGTTACTAATGTCTTTGTTTATGACATAACCTGGTATGGTTTTGTATTCTCCATATTTTTCGGTTAGGTTTAGGTATTCTTTTAGGGTTTCGTTTTGTGTTTTGATGTTTTCTAGTTCCCTTAAAGACTGCTCTAGTTCACTGTTTTTTTGTTTTAGGTTTTTGTTTTCTTCTTTTAGGTTTCCTATGTCTGTAAAGAAGGTATTGTTTCCTCCTATTTTATTTTTTAGATAGGTTAGTCCATTTTGAATTGGCATAACTAGGTTGCTTGCTGCGTTTTCAAAAAAGGAGTTTTCTTTGTCTCCATTTGAAAAGATAACGATGGCTATTAAAATAATAATGGTTATTATGATTCCTATCATTCCTGCTTTTTTGTTTCTTTGCATCTTTTTACTTTCCTTTTTTATTATTTTCTTTTTCTGCTATTGATGAGAACGGTTTTTAGTCTCTCTAAGTCTTCTAAGGTTTTTCCTGTCCCTCTTACTACACAGTCTAATGGTTGTTCTGCAACGAATACAGGCATTCCTGTTTGTCTACTTAGTAGTTTGTCTAAGTTTTGGATTAGGGCTCCTCCACCAGCTAATATGATACCTTTTTCCATGATGTCAGAGGCTAGTTCTGGTGGTGTTTTTTCTAAGGTTAGTTTTACGATTTCTACAATTTTTCCAATTGATTCTTGGATGGCTTCTTGGATTTGTGTTGAGGTGATTGTGATGTTTCTTGGTAAGCCACTGCTTAAGTCTCTTCCTCTTATTTCCATAGGTGTTTCGCTCATGAGTGGTAAGGCACATCCTATTTTCATTTTGATTTGTTCTGCTGTGGTTTCTCCAATTGCTAAGTTCATTTCGTGTTTGATGTAGTTTACGATGTCATTGTCTAGTTCGTCTCCTGCTATTCTTAGTGAGTGACTTACGACGATTCCTCCTAAGGAAATGACAGCTACTTCTGTGGTTCCTCCTCCGAATGTCTACTATCATGTTACCACTTGGTTCAGCAACGTCTAAAGATGCTCCAATGGCAGCTGCCATTGGTTCTTCTACTAGGTATACTTCTTTTGCTCCTGCTTGCATAACAGATTCTTCTACTGCTCTTTCTTCTACTTCTGTGATTCCTGATGGTACTCCGACTACTACTCTTGGTCTTCCTACGTTGTATCTTCTTCCTACTTTTTCTAGTATGTTTTTTAACATTAGTTGGGTTGCTGTAAAGTCTGCAATGACTCCATCTTTTAATGGTCTTACTGCTTTTATTTGTTCAGGGGTTCTCCCGAAGCATTTCTTTTGCTTCGGTTCCCGTTGCTTTGATGGTTCCTGTTTTTCTGTCAATTGCTACGACAGATGGTTCTTTTAAGATAATTCCTTTTCCTTTTAAGGTTACTAAAATGTTGGCTGTTCCTAGGTCAATTCCTATGTCTTTTGACCCCCATGTAAAAAGCTTCATGTTTTTTCTTCCTTTCTTGGTTTTATGTTTTCTTTTTTGGCGTCTGCTTGTTTGACGATTTGGTCAAATATGCTTGTATAGGTTTTGTTTCCTATTACGATATGGTCGATTAATTCCATTCCCATTAGTTCTGCTGATTGCATTATTTTTCCTGTGTATTCTAAGTCTTTTTTGCTTGGTGTGGCATCTCCTGTTGGGTGATTGTGTACTAAGATAAATCTGGATGCTTTCATTTTGATGGGTTCTTGCAAGATGTCTTTGATTGGAATTTCTATGAAATGGTTGCCTCCTACTGCTACTTCTTTTATTTTTATGATGTCGTTTTTGTTGTTTAAGATGACTACTTTTAGAATTTCTGTACGCTGGAAACGCAGTTCCTCCATTAGGATATTGGCCAAGTCTTGTGGATTTTTTATTTTTGTTTTTCTAAGTTTGGGTGGCATTGCCATTCTGCTTGCTAATTCCCCTACAGCTTTTAGTTGGATGGCTTTTACTTTTCCGATTCCGCTTGATTTGCATGAGTTCTTCTAGGCTGACGTTTCGCAAAAAATTGATGCCTTCTTGCTCGATGTTTTCTAAGTTTAGTACTTTTTGTGCTAGTTGTACAGATGTTTCTTCTTTGGTTCCTGTTTTTATTATGATGGCTAATAGCTCCGCATTAGATAGTGCTTTTTCTCCATGCCATTGTAGTTTTTCGTATGGTCTTTCTAGTTCTGGTAGTTGTTTGATTGTGATTGGCAAATTAATCTTGTCCTTTCTTGTTTTGATTTGCCCCTTTTTTTATACTTTTTTGTAAATAAAGATAGCTAATACCATTCCTATGATACTAGATATACTGATTTTAAACATGAGTGCAAAGGTGATTTTGATAACGCTTAGGTCTAATACGACTGGATTTTCTAGACCAAAACTTTGGCTGTATGATAGCCACCAAAGCCAGTTTACTTTGGATGCTAGTTCTCCTAATAGTCCCCCTACTACTAGTCCTGATAATATAAATACTAATAAGATCCATATGTTTTTTTCTTTTGTTGCCATTTTTATCCCTCCATTTTTTCTTACGGCTATTGCTTTTTTATTCTACTTTTGGTATTATATCTTGTATTAACAATTTTTTCAAGTGAATTGCTACATTTTTCTTGGATTTTTCAAAAAAATTTGAGTGGTTTTTTTAATTACCAAAAATTGTGGCTTTTCATATAATGATAGAAGTAGTATAATATAATTAGTACTAGATTAAGGAGGAAGTTATCTTTATGAAAATTGAAAAGCTTACAGATAATAAAATTCGTGTAATTCTTCCCTTGGAGGAATTGGAAATGAACCATTTAAATCTTCATAGTATTATGACGAAAGGTTTGGAAACTCGGAGAGATTTTTTCTGGTATTTTGAAAAAGGCGGAAAAGGAGATTGATTTCCATACAGATGGTTGTAAATTATTGATTGAGGCTTTTTCTTCTGTTGATGATGTCGTTGTTTTTACAATTACAAAATATGTGCCAGAAGGTTGCTCTTCTAATAAGAAAAAGTTGGTGGTGAAGCGAAAATCTTTTAGTCAGACTTCTAACTTTTGCGTTTGTCAGTTTGATAATTTTGAAGACTTTTGCCAGTTTTGCACTAGTTTTAATTCTTTACATAAAGCAAAAGGTGTTAAGTTAGCTAAAAATATTGCTTTGTATTTTTGGAAAGATTCTTATTATTTGGTTTTGAGGAATGTGAATTTGAAAGCACCAGAGCTTGGTTTGTTTTATTCTTCTTTGGCTGAATTTCGGAAGACTTGTTTCTTGTTCAAAGCATTTCGAGGCTAAGCTTTTGGAACATGGGAAAGTTGTGATTAAGAAGAATGCTATTGATGTTGGTGTGGATTTTTTTGCTTGCTAAGTTTTTAAAATGCCAAAAAGGATTGTCCTTTTTGGCATTTTATTAATATACATAGTTTTGTGGGTTGTATGCTACCCCGTTTACTCTTACTTCTAAATGTAAGTGTGGTCCTGTTGAGTTTCCTGTTGATCCGACTGAGGCAATGGTTTGCCCTTGTGATACTTGTGTTCCTGCTGATACATATAGTTGGCTACAGTGCCCATAATAAGTCTGTACTCCATTTGAATGGGTTATTACTATCATGTTTCCGTAAGATCCTTTTCTTCCTGAGAAGGTTACGGTTCCTGATGCTGCTGCTGCTATTGGTGTTCCTGTTGATGCTGCAATGTCTAGTCCTGTGTGGGAGGATTTTCTTAGGCTACTTCTTACTCCAAATCTTGAGGTGATTACCCCTGATATTGGTCTTATTAGTGTTAGTCCTATGTTTGCCTTTCCTCCTGATGTGGTTAGTGATGTGTTTACGCTTCCTGTTGTTTTGGTTTGTGCTACTGTTACTTTCGTTTTTGCTGGTTCGACATATAATTTTGATATAGCTTCTTCTTGTGTTGCTAGTTCTTGCATGTTTTCTTCATATTTTTCGATGATTGATATTTTTTCAATGTTGGAACTATTTTTTTCTTTTAATCCGTTTATTACTTGTTCGGCTTCTTCAAAGGTTGCTACATATTGTTTTTCTTCTTCATTGTCAGCTATGGCATAATAACGATAGTATGTGATTCCTTGTTCTTTTATTTTTTCATATATTTTGTCATCGTTTGTTGTGATGTCTTTTTTTAATAAACATAATCTGTATTCTGGGAGTTCTTCTACTTGTACAAAGGCTATGTTTCCATTTTCTTCTTCTCCACTTTCTATGTAATCATTGATTTTATGTTGTAGTTCTGCTTTGTTTTCTGTATATCCTACTTGTTCTCCATTCATATATACACTATAGGTTGGCTTGTATAGAAATGCGATGGCTCCTACGATTAAGAAGGTCGAAATGATAAATAGGACAATAAATTTTATACTTTTTTTTGTGTGTATGATTACTTTTTTAAACATGTTTATCCTCAATCTCCTTTGTACTTTTTAAGTTTTGTAATGTTATTGTAATAATATTGTAATATTTGTTTTTTTGCAAAGGGATTGCTTGTTCATTTTTGGTCTTTTTTTTCGTTTTTTTTAATGTTATCTTCGTTTTTTTTCATTTATCTCTCATTTTCATTTTTGGCATTTTTTAATATTTAAGGTGCAAAAAGAAACGTCCCCAATTGCACCTTTTTAGTTTTTATTGTTGTAATTCTGTTTTTACGGTACTTATTTCTGTGGTGGTTGCTTTTTGGGCTGGTACATAATAGCCTTTTGTTTGTGCTATTTTGAATAGTTCGTATTGGAAGCTTTCATCGTTGTTTCTTATTTGTTGAAAGGTTTGTCTTAGTTGCATGTTTTCTGCTTCTGTTATGGCTGTTTGATAGGCTGTTAGGTCTGCTTTTACGCCTCCTAATATATCGTTTACCATTGTTTTTTCGTCCATTTTGTCTCCTCCTTCTTCTTTCTTTTTGGCATGGCTTATGTGTGCCATTTTCTATTTAGTTATTTAGAAATGTCATTAGTTTTTGTTTTGTGTTTAGTGCATCTTGTGCTGATTTTGAAAATAGTTGTTTTATTTGTGGGTCTACGGCTTGTGATGAGTAAGTATTTAGTTTTTGATAGGCGGTTTCGTGTGCGCCTATTAGGTGTCTTAGGTGTTGTAATTCTATTTGGTTTAAATCTGCCATTTTTATCCTTCCTTCCTTTTTTATTTTTCTTGTTTATTCTTTCCTGTTTTTGTTTTTTTATTCGTAAAAATAAAAAAATGAATCTAAAATTTTCTATCAAATGCAATTTTTAGAAAATCTTAGGTTCTCCATAATTGTCTTTTATAAAAAAAATTAGATGACATACTTTTTTGTATGTTACCTAATTTTTTTACTTTTTTATTTTATTCCTTCATATTTTTTGTATTTGATTGCAAAATATATTGCTATCACTATTGCTATTATGATTCCTGCAAGTAGAATGTAACTTTCTTTTCCTGTTTGAGGAATTGGCGTGTTACTTTCTTTTGTTTCTTGTTTTGTTTCTTGCTTTGGTGTATTGTTTGTTTTTTGTTCTTGAATTAGACTTATGTTTTTGTTTTCTTGTTGCTCTGTTTCGTTTTCTTCTTCGTTTTCTTCTTCCTCTTCTTCGTTTTCTTCTTGTTCTACGTTTTCGTCTTCTTCTTCTCTTTCTTCTGGTTCTTCGTCTTCTTCATTACTTTCTTCTAATAATGGCAATAAGTCTTGTATATCATTTGCTGCATAGGAAACATGATGAGTTATAAGCATCATTATTGTCATTATTGATATTATTAAACATAAAACTTTTTTAATCATTTGCATCGTCCTCCTTCTTTATTATAACATAAACTTTATTTTTTGCAACATTTTTTGCTATTTTTCGAATTTTTTTTGTTGCCCTCTTATGTTTTATTGTTTTTCTAAGTTTTAAGATTATCCTTTTGGACTAAATAATAAATAGTTTTTTAAAAAATCCCTCAACTAAGTTGGGGATTTTTTTGTTTTAAGTTTGATTTTTTAGTCTGATTACGTAACAAGTTGGTTGGTTGTAGTTACTCTTTATTGGTCCTAAGGTTGTAAAAGTATAGTTTGTCATGCTTCCATGTCCATTATATTTCATTCTTCTTCCAGCATCATACCATTTTCCATTTCCTGCATACACATTGGTGTGTCCTTTATAGGTTAAGATGTCTCCTTTTTTTAGTTTTCCTTGTTTAACTAGTGTTTTTGGCTTAACTCCTCCTGCTTTTTTGATGGTTGCATATTTTTTCAGGGTTTCTTTTACTTTGGTTTCTTCTGGTTTTTTGAACGTTATTCCTCCTGCGTTGTTGCCATAGAATTTTTGGTTTGCTGTGAAGATTCCACAGTCATGTAATGCCCACATTACATAGTCTGCACAGTTTGTTGTTAAGGTGTTGGTTTTTAGGGCTGCTTGGAAGGTATATTTAAATGGTAGTCCATTTTCACTTCCTTCACCGTTTGTATATTTCCACTTAATTCCTTTTTTGTAGTCTGATTGTACTCTTTGTGATATTTTTTCTAAGGCTGCAATAAAGCTAGATACGTTTTTTCCTTTTGTGTTTGTTGTTGTGGTATTGTTTGTTTTGTTTGAATTTGTGTTTGTACTTGTGCTTGGCTTGCTTTGTGTTGTTTCGTTTACTTTGAAACTTAGTCTTCTGATTGATTGCTCGTTTGTTTTTCCTGCGTCTTCTGCTACTATTCTTAGTTTGTATATGTCATCTACTTTTTTGAATTTTTTCATGTCTATTTTTACTTTTGCTTCTCCTTTTGCTAGGTTATTTAATTTGTAGATTTCTGTGTTATTATTGTTTGCATCTTGTATTTTTATGTATTTTGTTCCTTCATTATCTTTTACTCCTAAAGATACACTGGTTCCATTTGCTGTCCAATTGACGATTCTTGGTCCGTCATCGATTGCATAGTGGTCTGGATTTGTTTTGGCACATACTCTAAATTCTGTGGCTAATACGTTTCCTGTTTTGTCGGTGGCTTTTATGTAGAAACGTTTTGTTTTTCCTTTTAGTAATTTTTCGTGTGATAGGGTATATTTTTGGTTTTTGTCGTCTTTTGTATCTGCTGTTGAAAAGTTTATTTTGGTTTTATTTCCTTTATCATCTACTTTATATAGGCTTACTGATTTGATTCCATTGTTGTCTTTTAGTGTTAGGCTTACATCTGAAAATTTGTCTTTTTCTGCTGACATGTATTTTCTTGGCGCATTGTTAAATCCTTCAAATCCTTTTGCTTCTGCATTGCTTATGTTGTTTATGTTGATGATGGGTATTATGGTTAATATCATTATAAAAATTGTTATTGCTTTGTTTATTTTTTCATTTTTCATGGCAATTCCCCCTTTTTCGTCCTTCTGTCTTTTATTGTAACATATTTTGACATATTTTTCAAGGGTTAGCATTTTTTTAGCATTTTTTAGGATAATATTGCTGTGTTAGAAAAAGAATATACAAATCTTTTGATTTATATATTCTTTTGATTTTCCTTATATCCAATAGTTTTCTAAATTGATTTTATTTGTTTTATAAATGATTCCGTTTTTTCCAGTATTACAATATAGATAGAAACATTTATTGGTTTCGTCATATTGGATGCTTTCCAATTCTGATGATATATTAAGTTTGTACCTTCCAAGGTATTTTCCGTTATTGGCTCTATAAATGTCAATTGCACTTTTTCCGTTATCATAGTCTATTACTAATACAAGTCCTCTATAGGCTCCTATATCTTGCGTTGTATGACATATTTTCTTTTGGTATTTTTTAGGATTTTTTAATTTGCTGTTGTATACATAAAATCTCGTGCCTTTTCCTACATAGTATAGATTGGTATAGGGATCATAGGTTATACTAGATAGATTGGTTTTTAAACGTTTTGTAGTTTTGCTTAGTTTTTTCCCATTTACTACATTATCTACTGATAATTCTGTGTATTTGTTTGCTATACAGTTTGCTACATATATTTTTTGTGTGTTTGGGTTGTATGCCATTCCGTTGGCATGATCTAGATTGGTTTCTATTTTGTTTTTTAGCTTTTTGGTTTTTTTGTCGTATACTTGTAGTGATGTTTTTGAGTCTGAATGGTTAATTAAGGCACATACAAAGTATTTTTCTGTTACACAAAATCCTTGTGCTATTGTACAACCACTAGTTTTAGGTGTTACTGTCATGACTTTGTTTAAGTCTGATGTTGTTAGTGTTTTTTCTATTTTTTTGTTACTGACAATTTTTGAACTTGTAGGTCTATTTATTACGTTTGTTGTTTTGTTTGAACTTGTATTTGTGCTTGGTTTTGTATTTGTTGTATTGGCTGTGCCTGTTTTCATTTTAAAGGTTAACGTTCTAATTGATTGTTCATTTGTTTTTCCTGCGTCTTCTGCTACTATTCTTAGTTTATAAACGCCATCTACTTTTTTGAATTTTGTCATATCTATACTGATTTTTGCTTCTCCTTTTGATAGGTTGCTAAATTTACGTATTTCTTTGTTGTTGCTATTTCCGTCTTGAATTTTTACGTATTTGGTTCCTTCGTTATCTTTTACTCCTAATGCTACATTGTTTCCGTTTTGTTCCCAATTAACAATTCTTGGTCCATCATCGATTGCATAGTGGTCTGGATTTGTTTTGGCACATACTCTAAATTCTGTGGCTAATACGTTTCCTGTTTTATCAGTGGCTTTTATGTAGAAACGTTTTGTTTTTCCTTTTAATAGTTTTTCATGTGATAGGGTGTATAGTTGGTTTTTGTCGTCTTTTGTGTCTGCCGTTGAAAAGTTTATTTTGGTTTTATTTCCTTTATCATCTACTTTATATAGACTTACTGATTTAATTCCATTGTTGTCTTTTAGTCTTAGCTTTACGTCTGAAAATTTGTCTTTTTCGACTGACATGTATTTTCTTGGTGCATTGTTAAATCCTTCAAATCCTTTTGCTTCTGCGTTACTTATATTATTTATGCTTGCTATTATAATTATGAAAAAAGTTATTGTATTTATTATTATTTTTTTATTTATCGTTGTTTTCTTCATAGTAATCTCCTCCTTTGTACAACCTTTCTATTATTATACCATATTTAGACATAACATGCAAATTTATGTTGATTTTTATTGTTTCAATTATTTTTAATGGGCTGTTTATTGGTAGTTTTTATGCTTTTTCTGAAACGAAAAAACAAGCCTAAAATTTCAGGCTTGTTTTTATTCTATGATTTCTAGGTTTGCAAATCTTGCCATAAGTCTTTTGTGTCCTGCTTTGTCGAAGTTTATGTCCACTTTTAAATCTTCTCCTTCTGGCTCGACTATATTGATTGTTCCTTCTCCAAATTTTTTATGGAAGACTCTAATTCCTTCTTTATATTGTGATAAATCTACTGTTTTGGCTACTGCTTTTTTTCCTAAGTTGTTTAAGAAACTTTCTGCTGTTCGAAAGGCAAAGTTACTACTACTTTTGGCTGCCATAACAGGTTCTTTTTCGTTTACTTTATAAGTTTTTATGTTGCTGTTGTTTTTGCTTCCATAGCTCCATGTGTAACTAGAGTCTTTAAACATTTCGTCTTTGTTAGAGGTTCCGCCAAATGCTTCTTCATATCCTTCTAATAGTTCTTTTGGTATTTCTTCTAAGAATCTTGAGATTGGATTGTAACTGGTGGAACCAAATACGGTTCTTTGCTTGCTACAGGTTAGGAATAGGTTTTCTTTGGCTCTGGTGATTCCTACATAACATAGTCGCCTTTCTTCTTCTAGTTCTTTTTCTTCCATCATGGATTGGTGCCCTGGGAAGATTCCTTCTTCCATTCCTACTAAGAATACAACTGGGAATTCTAGCCCTTTTGCACTATGAAGTGTCATTAGGGTTACAGCATCTTCTTGTTCTTCTAAGTTGTCTAAGTCACTAGATAGGGTTATTCCTTCTAGGAATTCGCTTAAGCTGTTTTCGGCAAATTCTTCTTCAAATTCCATGGTGACGGTTAGAAATTCTTCTAGGTTGGCGATTCTGTTTTCTGCTTCGATTGTGTTTTCGGCTTCTAATGCTTTGGTGTAGCCTGTTTTTTTGAGGGTTAGCTTGACTAGTTCTGTTATGGTTATGTTGTCTTTTTTGTTTTTTAATTCTTCTATGGTGTTGATAAATTCTCTGGAGTTTAGGAATACTCTGTTTAGTCCATATTCATCTGCTTTTTTTATGATTTCATACATGGATATTTCACTGGTAGTTGCTATTTGTTCTACTTTGTCTAAGCTGGTTTTCCCAATTCCTCTTTTGGGTTCGTTGATAATTCTTTTTAGGCTTAGGTTGTCGTTTTGGTTTTGAATGAGCCTTAAATAGGCTATTAGGTCCTTGATTTCTTTTCTTTCATAGAATTTTAGCCCTCCGAATTATTTTGTATGGTATGTTTTCACGTCTTAAGATGTCTTCAATTGCTCTTGATTGGGTGTTCATTCGATAGAGTATGGTAAAGTCTTTGTATTTGTAGTATTCTTCTCTTCTTAGGTGTTCTATTTGTTCTACTATGTAGGCTCCTTCGTCATATTCGTTGTTTGCTTGGTATACGTGTGGCAAATTTCCTTCGTTGTTTTCGGTCCATAGTTCTTTTTTGTATTTTACTTCGTTGTTTTTGATGACGCTGTTTGCTGCTTTTAGGATGTTTCCTGTGCATCGATAGTTTTGCTCTAGTTTGATTATTTTTGTGCCTGGAAAGTCTCTTTCGAAGTTTAGGATGTTGGATATGTCTGCTCCTCGAAAGCTATAGATTCCTTGGTCATTGTCTCCCACTACTGTTATGTTACCGTTTTTGGAGGCAAATAGGGTGATTAGTGTGAATTGTGCTTTGTTGGTGTCTTGGTATTCGTCTACTAATACGTATTTGAATTTGTTTGCATAATATTCTAAGATGTCTGGGTTTTCTAACATGATTTTTATGGTGTAGTTTATGATGTCGTCAAAGTCTATGGCGTTGTTTTCTTTTAGTCTTTTTTGGTATAGTTGGTATACTGTTGCTATTTTTTCTTTTCGAAATTCTCCGTTTGCTCTTTTTTGATATTGGTCTGGCTCTAGCATTTCGTTTTTGGCATTGCTGATTTCGGATAGGACACTTCTGTCTGTAAATAGCTTGTCGTCTAATTTTAGGTCTTTGATGCAGTTTTTTATTAGTGTTTTTTGGTCACTTGTGTCAAATATGATAAAGGAACTGTCAAATCCTATTCTATCTATAAATCTTCTTAAGATTCTGACACATATGGAGTGGAAGGTTCCCATCCATATATCTTTTGCTGGGTCTCCTACTAGGTTAGAGATTCTTTCTTTCATTTCATTTGCTGCTTTGTTGGTGAAAGTGATTGCTATTATGTCCCATGGTTTTGCTTGTTTTTCTCCTATTAAATAGGCTATTTTGTGGGTTAGTACTTTGGTTTTTCCACTTCCTGCTCCGTGCGATTACTAGGCATGGTCCTTCGGTGTTTACGACTGCTTCGTATTGTTTGTTGTTTAATCCTTCTAATATATTTTGCATCAAATCTTCCTTTCTCTTTTTGTTGTTATGTTGCTTTGTTTTGGTTTTATGTTTATTTTTGCTTGTCTGTTTTTCAAATGTATGTTTGTATTTTACTATATTTGTTTTTAAATTGCAAGGGTTTTTTGTTTTATTTTTTATTATTTTTTTGTCCTTTTAACATCTAAAGACTGTCCCCCTAATCCCTAAAACAGGGATTTTAAGGAACGTCCCTTAAATCCCGGAGCGTTCCCTAAATCCCTGTTGCAAAGATTCCTAATAAAAATCCTAGTATGTTGCCGAAGGGCTGTCATTCTTCCATGGTATAGTGTGTTGGCTTCTGGGATGAGTTCTCCGGGATACGATGTATAGCATGGCTCCAGCTGCAAAGCTTAGACATATCGATATGATTTGGGTGGATATGGAGCCTATGATGGCTCCAAAGAAGGCTCCTACTCCTGTTGTGATTCCTGATAATATGACATAGTAGATTACTTTTCCTTTTTTCATGCCTCCATTTTTCATGGGTACTGCCATGGATATTCCTTCTGGTTGATGTCAAAATAGACAGTTTTGATTTTTTTGTTTCGACTAATCTAATATCCAATATTAGATTAGTCGTTTTGTGCATTTTTGATATTAATATCATTTAATCTCTTAAAATTAAAAATGATATCTACCTGCTTATCTTGGTGTATTTCTATTTTATTAATAATTACCTTCATTATTTCAGGTGTCGGCTTTTCTAGTTTTAAAAATTCTTTAACAATGTTTTCTATCTCTTTACTATCATCTTGCATAGCATTTTCTTTTTTGTTTTTTAACTCATTGTATTCCTTTTCTTTTTCATTTACTTCATTGATTAGTTTGTTAAATACCCTTTCATACATTTCTTCGCTAACTTTACCATTTAATTTGTCAACATACATTTTGTCTATGTTATCTTTTATAAGGTTAATTTCTGTTTGTTTCTGTTTTAACATTTTTCCATAATCTTGTTTTGTTCGATTATTTTTTATGTTTAATTCTATTCTCTTACTATCAATTGCTAAAAATAAATTCTTTATGTATTGTAGTATTGTTTTTTCTAATGCTTCATAGCTAAATCCATGTGATGTACAAAGTCCTAATTTTGAATTTCTACGATAATTATTACATATCATAAACATATAGCCGTTTTTCTTTCCTCTTACTCCTATTTTGTGTTTGCATTCATAACAAAACAATAATCCATCTAATAAAAACTTATGCTTTTTTTCATTTCTATTATATTTTTGCACAATTACCATTTTTTGTACTTTATTAAAAACATTCTTATCAATGATTGGTTCATGCGTGTTTTCCACAATGTTCCACTGTTCTTGTGGATTACTTCTTAATTTTCTGTTTTTATAACTTATTCTACTTCTCTTATTTTGCACAGTATTTCCAATATATACCTCGTTTTTTAAGATGTTTTTTACTGTTTTATTTTCCCAAAAAGTTACTTTGTTATACCTTATTTGATTCGCTGTTGGTATTTTGTTGTCATTTAGATAGTTTTTGATGGCTCCTACTTCTTCTCCGTAAACTAGCCTTATGAAAAATAGTTCTTACGATTTCCGCTTCTGGCTCACATATCATTAATTTGTTTTTATTGTTTGAATCTTTTACATATCCTAGTGCTGTTTTTCCTCCTACCCATTTGCCTTGTTTTTGCATAGTATGTAAGGCTGTTCTAATCTTTTTGGATAAGTCTTTGGAATACATATCATTTAAGATAGATTTAAATGGTGCTATATCATTATTTCCATTATTAGTGGCAAACGTATCTATTCCATCTGTTACAGAAACATACCTAACTTCATGTTCTGGAAACCATTTTTCAATATATTCTCCTGTTTCTATGTAATCACGACCTAAACGTGATAAGTCTTTTGTTATGACCATGTTTACTTTTCCATTTTCGATATCTCTTATCATTCTTTGGAAATCTGGTCTATTAAAATTTGTTCCCGTATATCCTGGATCTATATAAGTATCTATCAATTCATATTCCCATCCTAAATTTTTTACATATTCTGTTAATAAGGATTTTTGGTTGGTAATACTTTCACTTTCGTCAAATCCCTTATCTACATCTTCTTTGGATAATCTTATATAAATGGCTACCTTATAAATTACTGTTTTTATTGTTTCAAGCATTTCTCCTCCTTTCCATGCTTGATAAAAAACAATCTGAATTCCTATTAATTATAACTAATTTTTTAAGAAATCCAAATACTGAAATAATAAAAATTTATTATCCATTTTTCTCTAATAGATCAATTAAAAAATGAGATATTAAATTTTCGATTTCTTCACCCTTTTCATCAAAATACACATTAATTTTAAATGTTTCGTTCATAATTTCTCCTGTTTTTTGTATTCTAGGAAAGTTATCATGGTATGATAACTTTCTGTAGAAGACAAATATGGCAGAAATTAGATTTTGTAGCAGTTTACACTGCGTACAAAATCTTAATTCTGGTTTTTTATTAATATTTATTCAATTTATATGCTAAAGAAACTTTATTATTCACATATAAATCGTTGATTTAAAGGGCTTATCTTAAAGGTTAAACACTATATCTTTATTGTTTTATGGTATTACAATTCCCCCTTTCTTTGATTTATAATTATCCCATATTTTATATATTGAGGTCTTTTTCAAATTTTCCTTTTCTCATTTTAAAAAAGTTTAAAAAAACTATCCCTCTATTATATATACATCCATATTTTTTCAAAAATCCAACCGTAAATTAAAAAAATTTTTATTTTTTATAAAAATTTATGTTTCAGTTATTTAGAATAACTATCAAATTAATATTTTAGAACCGTTAATTATTAAGGTTTTTCTTAATTTATACCTATCAAATTTACTACTTAAAAAATTACCCAATATTTGATATTATTTATGTAAAAAATCTTACATCTATAAAAATTTGACACAAATAATTGGAAAAAACTTGTAACATTTTATTATGTTCGCTTGTTTTGAATATAAAATGGTTATGATTTTGAATACTAGCGATTTAATTTTGCATTTTGCTGACAAGTACATAGCAGAAAGAGAAAAAAACATTAGATTACAACAACATAAGCAAATGCAAAATGACAACAAAGTTAAGACTAATTAGCTGTATTTAGTCGTAGAGCAGATTCGTGGTCTGCTCTATTTTTTGACAAAAAAATAGCATGTGTATTCGTGGTACACACACTGTCATGATTTGAATTCTAGCGATATTCAAAGTTCATTTATTTTGTAATTAAATAATAACATATTCTTTTGCATTTGTCAAATACATTTCTAGGATTTTCCAATATTTTCTGTATAATAACTTTTCGCATAAAAACTATTATCTTTTAACATTTTATCAATAGATTTGAATTTACAATCTGCAAATTCACAACATAACTTCAGTACTTCTTTTTCATTATCTTTATTTAATACATATCTTTTTATTTCGCTGTTTTCAAATTTAAAGATAAATACCTTATCTTTACCTAGATATTCATTCCCAAATCCATTTTCAAGCGTTTCACATATATATTTTTCTTTATTATTATCTTTTAAATACTTCCATAATGGCTCATATTTATTCATTCTTTAACACCTCTCAAAATTGTAATTTCTCGAGATGATTATAACACTAAAAACAAATACTTTTCAATTACATATTTATATTATAATAAGTTCATAATTCCATAAGTTATAAATGGACTAGCATATATTGTTATATATATTAGAGTTATCCAAGGCTGATAATCAATATAAAATTCTTTAAATGATAAAGACCAAGGATGTTTGATTAGCACCCATCCCACTAAATCAAATATTACTGTTATTGTTCCCCAAATAATTGATGTAGCAATGACATTTGATAAAGTTACTACTTCTAATCCATTAAAATATAGATATGCAAAGATAGGAAATATGATTATATTATAGAGAGTATGCCAAGGCTTTGTTTTTTCGTATCCTTCTCCCATACCACTACTTTCTTTCATTGATTTCATTTTTAAAACCTTAATATTAAAAA
>CAOKJE010000019.1 GCA_948468505.1 uncultured Clostridium sp.
TTTCATTAATTAAATTTTTAAATTATTATTCATACTTTGACAACTAATGTGCAATTGGGGACTTTTATTTTTTCGCTTTTTGGAAATGTGAAAAAAGAAACGTCCCCAATTGCACATTAACCAAACAAGCTCATTTGGTTGCTTTGGCTCATGCCTTCTAGACAACCAAAGACCTTTAATAGGTCTGTTACAGAGTTTCCTACTTTAGAACGTATTTTTAAGTCATCAATCGACATAAATTTTCCGTTCTTCTCTTGCTGCCACTATCCCTTGTGCTGCCACTGTTCCAAGTCCTGGTATACTGTTTAGTGGTGGGCGTATTCCGCCTTCTTCTACCAAAAATTTTGTGCTGTGTGATTGGTATAGGTCAATTGGTAAGAAGTTATACCCTCTTTCATACATTTCTAAGACAAGCTCTAAGATGGCATACATGTTTTTGTCTTTTACTGTTGCTGCATTTCCTGCTAAGTCGATTTCCTTCATTTTGTTTTTTACTTTTTCTTTTCCAAATATCATACACTCACTATCAAATTCGTCTGCTCTTATCGAAAAGTAAGAAGCATAATATGCTAGTGGTTCATGGACTTTAAACCAGGCAATTCGAAAAGCATTCGTTACATAGGCTGCTGCATGGGCTTTAGGGAACATGTATTTTATCTTTTCACAGGATTTAATGTACCAGTCTGGTACGTCATGTTCTTTCATTAATGCTACATATTCTGCCCATTTTTCTGGGTCTTTTAAGGCTTTTCCTTTACGCACTGTTTCCATGATTTTGAAGGCTGGGTTTGGTGGCAAACCTTGCTTAATTAGATAAATCATGATGTCGTCACGACAGCAGATGGCATCTTGCAAAGTCACTGTTCCTGCTTCAATCAGGCTTTGTGCATTTCCCAGCCATACATCAGTTCCATGCGATAGTCCTGATATTCTAATTAACTCATCAAAGGTGGTTGGTCTTGTGTCTACTAACATTCCTCTTACAAATTTGGTTCCAAATTCTGGCACACCAAAGCTTCCTACTTGAGAATGAATTTGCTCTGATGTTACACCAAGTGCTTCGGTAGAGCTGAAAATTGACATGGTTTCTTTGTCGTCTAATGGCACTTTGGTTGGATCAATTCCTGTAATGTCTTGTAACATTCTTATCATGGTTGGATCGTCATGTCCTAAGATGTCTAGTTTTAATAGGTTTTGGTCGATGGAATGGTAGTCAAAGTGTGTTGTTACAATGTCTGAGTTTGGGTCGTCTGCTGGATGTTGTACAGGACAAAATTCATAGATTTCTCGTCCCTTTGGTACAACAATAATTCCGCCCGGGGATGTTGCCCTGTAGTTCTTTTGATTCCTGTACATCCTGTTGCTAACCTTTGGGTTTCAGCTCGATTAATTGGTATGTTTCTTTCTTCAAAATATTTTTTAACATAACCAAATGCCGTTTTATCAGCAATCGTTCCTATGGTTCCAGCTTTAAAGGTTGTCCCTTTTCCAAAGATTACTTCTGTGTAGCGATGGGCTTTGGCTTGGTATTCTCCTGAAAAATTCAAGTCGATATCAGGCTCTTTGTCTCCGATTGAAGCCTAAGAAGGTTTCAAAAGGAATATCCATTCCATCTTTATCTAACTTATGCCCACATTTTGGACATTCTTTATCTGGTAAGTCAAAACCATTTTTATAACCATAGTCTGTAAAGTCTGAATATTTACAGTTTGGGCATCGATAATGGGCTGGCAAGGAATTTACTTCTGTAATTCCTGTCATGTTAGCGGCAAAAGAAGAACCTACTGACCCTCTTGAACCTACAATATAGCCATCTTCATTTGACTTCCACACTAATTTTTGGGCTATAATATACATAACCGAAAATCCATTTTTTATAATAGAGTCTAACTCTTTGTCTAGTCTTTCTTGTACAATTTCTGGCAAAGGATTGCCATATAACTCGTGAGCTTTTTCATAGGCAATGTCTTTTATGGTTTGCTCACAACCGAGGGATATGTGGCGGACATTTTTCTGGTGAAATTGGACTGATTCGGTCACACATGTCAGAAATTAAATTCGTGTTGGTTACCACGACTTCATAGGCTTTTTCTTTTCCTAAATAACTAAATTCTTCTAGCATTTCTTCTGTGGTTCTTAGGTATAATGGTGCTTGGTTGTCAGCGTCGTCATAGCCTTGCCCCGCTTCTAAGATACGTCTATAGACTTCGTCTTGTGGGTCCATGAAATGAACGTCACAGGTTGCCACAACTGGCTTGTTTAACTTTTCTCCTAATTCTACTATTTTTCTATTAATATCTCTTAAGACTTCTTCGTCTTTAACTATTTCTTTTCTTACTAAGAATTGGTTGTTCCCGATTGGTTGAATTTCTAAATAGTCATAGTCGTTAGCAATGGCTTCTATTTCGTCGTCTGTTTTTCCGTAGCTCAATTGCTTGGTATAATTCCCCTGCTTCACAAGCACTTCCGTAACATCAATCCTTCACTGTATTTTTTGTATAAGCTTTTTAATATTCTTGGCTTTCGATAAAAATAGTGTAAATGAGAAAGTGATACTAGTTTGTATAAATTTCGCAATCCTATATAATTTTTGGCTAAGATGATGGCATGGTAAGTTTTTAATTTTTTATATTCCTCTTTTTTAGCTTCTTCTGTACAGCTAACTTGGTCAATATCGTCTACTGTTTTGGCTCCTCGTTTTTTTAGCATATCTATCATGACATGAAATACCTTAACGGTTGTGTCAACATCGTCTAAGGCTCGATGTGCTACTTCTACTTTTATTCCTAGGTTTTCCGCTATTTTTCCTAGTTTATATTTTTTGTAGTCAGGAAATAAGTCTTTTGCTAGGCTTAAAGTATCTAAATACGTATAATCAAATTCGTATCCTAAGGTCTTGGCATTTTGCTTTAAAAATCCCATATCAAATGGCGCATTGTGAGCTACTAAAACAGTGCCTTCAATAAAGTCTAGTATTTTTGGAAAAACTTTTTCTATGGTTTCGGCATCTTTTACCATGTCGTCTGTAATGTTGGTAACTTCTGTTACTCTTTGCGGAATGTGTTTTTCAGGGTTTACAAAACAACTGAATTTATCGATGATTTCTCCATTTTTTATTTTCATGATTCCGGACTTCTGTGATTTTTTCTGTGGTTGCTGAAAATCCCGTGGTTTCTAAGTCTAATACACAGTAAGTGGTATCGATGTCTTGCCCTTTACTGTTGGTTACTACTGAATTTTTGTCTGGTGCCAGATAGGCCTCTACACCATACAGTATTTTCATGTCTGGATTATCATATCCTAACATTTTATGTGCTTCTGGGAAGGCTTGTACAACGCCATGGTCAGTAATAGCAATGGATTTCATGCCCCATTTCATGGCTCTTTTGATTAAGTCTTTTGCTGATGTCATGGCATCCATTTGGCTCATTTGGGTATGCATGTGTAACTCTACTCTTTTTACTTCTGCGTTGTCTTGTCTGGTTTCTTTTTTTAGTCCACTTTCTGTTTCTACCACAGTAGTTGCCATAACGGTTAATTCATTCGAAAAAGTGTCCATTTGTGCGGTTCCTGCTACCATTAATCCTTTGGCATTTTGAATTCTTTTCATGGTTCTTTTTGCTTTTTCTTTGTCTAGAAAGGCTTTACAGGTAATGGTGCTGGTTCCATCGTATACATCAAAGCTAAATAGGGTTTTTCCAGATTTTAAGGTTCTATCTTCGGTGTAAATTACTTCCCCTTGAAGAGCTATTCTTCCATCGTCTACGCCTAAGTCTTCTACTTTTATAAGAGGCTCTGTAATGTTTTGATTAGCTCCTAAAATAAGTGGTGTGTCTTCGATTTCGTCTTCGGTTGGTAGCTCTGGTAAATGACTATCATTGATTTCGATAATGGTGTTTACCATGACGGTTACGTCTCCTGCATAGTTGTCTAAGCTGGCTTTTCCCGTTGCTTTAATAGCTTTTGCTGTTGTTATTTTTTCTTCGATTTGTTTTCCTTCGTTGTAGTCTTTTCCAAAGGATTTACAGGTAATGGTTCCGGTTCCATCGTATAGGTCAAAGATTATCATTCCTTTTCCCGATTTGGTTTCTCTTACGTTGATGGTAACTAGTCTTCCTTCTAAGGTGACTTTTCCGTCATTTGCTGTTATGTCTTTTATTTTGATATAGTTTTCTTTGCCTCTTCCTGGTTTTCCTAAGATGTATTCTCCGCTCTTCTTCTGGTTCTAGTATTTCCATTTCTTCTGGAAGATAGCCTTCTTCCTCTGTTGGTGGCATATAGTCTGGGTCACTGTATTCTGGTATATTTTCTATGCTATCTTCTTGATTTTTAACATATTGTTTGTTTTCTTCTTCGATTTTGGCTATCATTTGCTCTTCTTGTTTTTTGATGGTTTCTTGGATTTCTTTCATTTCATTGGCTGATATTTTTTCGGTTATTTCAATTGTGTATTCTTTTCCAAATAGGTTTTTTATGGTTTTTTGCAGTTCTTTGTCTGTTTTTTTGGCTTTTAAGAAGTCTGCTCCTTTGATGTGCATTTCTATTAATAGGTTGTTTTCTTTTACTTGTAATTCACTTTTTAATAGTAGCATTGGTTTTGCTAATGGGTATTTGTGTGACATGTAGGCTATGATGTTTTTCCATTCTTTTTGTATTTCTTTTTTTTCTACTTTTTCGTGGTATTCTATTTTAAGGTCTATGTGCTGAAATTTAAATCGTTCTTTTAGGAAGTTTTCAAAATACCAGATTTCTTTGATTTCTATATATTCGTCTAGATATAAAATGACTTGTAAGGTGTTTGTTTTTTTTATGATGTTTAATCCTTTTACTTCTGCGTATTTTATGTTGGCATTTGTTTTGTAGTCACTAAATATTTCTCCTACTTTTTTTGGTTTTTGCTCCATTTTTTTGATTGCTTCCTTTCGTATGTTTTGTGCTTTTTTATTTTCTCTTTTTTGTGTTTTAGATTGTATCATGTTTTGCTTTAAAAAAAAAGCGAACAAGTTGATTTTGTTTCGCTTTTTTATTTTTACTCTTTTTCTATTATGCTATCATTCTCACTTTTAACAACCCTAACAAAAAATTTTTATCATTTTGTAACACATTTTTTAGATCCACATATTATATATCATACAAAGGAAACAACAAAAGAAAAACAAACAAAACATATTTCTTTATGGAAGGGGGTCTAGACTATGCCAGAAAATAGAGGATGCGGTGGATTTGGATTTGGTGACGACTGTTGCTGGATTATTATCCTAATATTATTAATCTGTTGTTGTTGCGGTGGTAACAGAGGAGGATGTTGCTAATTTTAGCAAATCTTCCAAAAAGCGTGCCTTAAGTCTTTACTTAGGCACGCTTTTAACATTTTTATTTAAATCTTTTTCCTCTATGTTTTCCTTTTACTCTCTTATCATGATAAATATCCTCTTCAAAATCAAAATTATTTTGTGTCGTATAGCCATTTAAAAATTCCTCTTTTAGTTTATCCTTTGGCATTTTAGAAAAATCTTGGTCAAATTTTTCTTCTATTCTTTGAAATTCTTTTGGTTTTTCCATTGTATGCCTTTCACTGGTTGTTTTTTGTTCTTTCGGTTCAAAATTAGTTTGTCTTAGCATTTCTTGCCAATCCATTATTTTAGTCTTTTCTTGTTCCCATGGTTTTTCTTCTACTGACTCTTCCCTATCTTCCATAGCTTCGTCTAGTTCGTCTTTAAACCTTCTTCCTCTAAAAGCTTTTGGTACCTCTTCTTCGTCTTCGTCATCATAGTCCTCATCATCTCTATCATAAAAAAGTCTTCCTGAATATTCTTCTTCTAGTCTTGTGTTTCTTTTACGAATCCATAGAACAACTGCAACTATTGCAATTAAAGCAACTACAGAGGCTACTACCCCTATTATTATTTTTAGTTGTTTTGCTTTTTTGTCTTTTGCTATAGCTTCTTCATCTACTAAGCTCTTGTTTACCGTTATTTGATAAGTTGCTACATTTTCGCCATTCTTTTGAGATACTAATAAAGTGATTGTATTTTCTCCTTCTTGTAAATTGTTATTTCCTATAATTTCAATGTCATAGTCTTCCTTCGTTGGTTTTGCTATTATGTCTAATTTGGTATCTTCTCCAATATATTTAACCGTATATTCATAGATATTTGTTTTAAAATCTGGCGTTATTTTTGCATTTTCTATTTTTAATTCTGCTATTCCATCAGCAGTTTCTATTTCTTCTTCATTGTATTCTTCCTGTTGAATTTCACGAATGATATTAATTGTATAGGTTTTTGTTGTTCCATCTTCTGCCGTTACTACTACTTCTACTTTATTTTCTCCCTTTTCTAAGTTTTTCTTTCCTGTCCCAGTTACCTTAGCTGTTTCTTCTTGTGTTGTTGCATATACCTCTACACTTTCTGTATCTTCTGGTACTGATACTTCATAAGAAGTAGTTCCATACTTAAATCCCTTAAAATCATGTGGCTTAATTCCTAAATTCCTTAAATTAGCATTACTTGATTTTTGATTTGTTGCTTCACTTGAAGTATTACTATTACTTGTATTTCCGGCTATTCGTACCGGCTTTGGCTAGCATTTGATTTTTGATTATTGGTTTCATTAGCCGCCTGTGTTTTTATCGTAAATACACTAACCACCACTAAAATTGTAATGATAATACTAGTCATTATTTTCTTTTGGATTTTCATGGTTTTCCTCCGTTTTTATTCCTTTTATTTTTTACTATTTTACCATTAGGATTTTTTTTCGTCAACTAATTTTGATTTTATTCTACAATTTATTTTATTTTTGTGATACAATATAGCAAAAGGAATTTGAGGGACGTTCCTTAAAATCCCTCTAAAGGAGTTTATTATGATAGAATTATTATCACCAGTTGGTGATTTCGAATGTTTAAAAGCCGCTGTTCAAAACGGTGCTGATAGTGTTTATTTTGGTAGCGATACGTTTAGTGCTAGAGCCTTTGCTCACAATTTTGGCAAAGAAGAGCTAACAAAGGCTATCCACTACGCTAAAACTCGTGGTGTAAAAACCAATTTAACTTTGAATACTTTGATAAAAGATGATGAACTAGAATCTGCACTAAATTTAGCAAAAACTGCCTATCTTGCTGGAATTGATGCCATTATCGTTCAAGATTTAGGAGTCGCTTGCAAATTAATCAAACTTTTTCCAGATTTACCAATTCATGCCAGTACGCAAATGACTGTTCATAATTTAAATGGTGCATTAGAACTGCAAAAACTTGGTTTTAAAAGAATTGTTTTAGCTCGTGAACTTTCTATGAATGAAATTGATTACATTTGTAAAAATATTGATATTGAAATTGAATGTTTTGCTCATGGTGCTTTGTGTATTTCTTATTCTGGTCAATGCTTATTTTCTAGTATGCTTCGGTCGGCCGCTCTGGTAATCGTGGTAAATGTGCAGGACCTTGTAGACTTTCTTATGATTTGTATGAAAATGAGAAAAAAATCAATTCAGGCTATTTATTAAGCACTCGTGATTTATGCAGTTTAGACTATATTCCTTCTTTTATTCAATCTGGTGTAAAATGTTTAAAAATTGAAGGAAGAATGAAATCCCCAGAATATGTGTCTATTGTTACTAAAATTTATAAAAAATATATCAAACTAGCTTTATCTAACGAGCCTTATGTGGTTAATACAGAAGACCGAAAAATGCTAATGCAAGTATTTAATCGTGGTATGTCCTCTTCTGGGCATTTAAGTGACGAACCAAATAAAAATTTAGTTTTTAAAGATAAACCTAGTAATATGGGATTATTATTAGGAAAGGTTCAAAATTATAATAAAAATAGAGGATTAATCACCCTAAAACTAAAAGAACCTATCAAAATTGGAGATACCATTTCTTTAGAAAAAGAAACTGGTAGCTATACTATTACTGAGTTAATGGAAAACAAAAAAAATATAACCGATACCAAAATTGGTCAAACTGTTACGGTTGGACGAATGAAGGGGAACATTTCTTGCCATGATAAAATTTATAAAATGTCTTCAAAAGAATTGTCTACCTTAGCCAAAGAAAGTTATAAGCAAGAAAACAGGCAAATTCCATTAAATTGTCAGGTAACAATAAAAAAAGAACAACCCATTTCCATTCGCATCACGCCTGCTAATTCAAACTCCGCCTTATATAAAGACTTAAATATCTATTACGAATCAAATGAAATACCCGTAGAGGCTAAAAACAAACCATTGGAAAAAGAAACTGTTATCCATCAAATTTCAAAAACTGCCTCTACTCCTTATCAATTTAAAAAAATAGCTGTTTCTATGGATGACCATATATTTATCCCAAAGCTAAGCATTTTAAACGAGCTTCGTAGAAACGCTTTAGACTTAGTGGAAGCTTATGCTATCCAACATTGCTCACGTAAATTAACGACTTTTCAAGAAACAACTACCAAAAATACTGCTAGTACTTCTTATAGGATAAAAGATAACGTCCTTTCTGATATGAGAAATTACATGAAAAAAGACATCATTTTAGGTAAAATGCAATCTCCTAAAATTTCGGTTTTATTAAACAACTTAGATTCTGACTTTAATTATTTAGAATTAACCGATAAAATAGATAACATCTACATTCCTTTAAAATTCTTTACTGGCAAAAAGTATGCTAACATTCTAAAATCTTTAAGCACTAGATTTGAAACTTACATTTATATGCCAACTATTGTAAAGGGAAACTATAAAAATTTATTTTATGCCAATGCCGAGGCGTCGGTCAAAAATTATGATATCAAAGGCTTTGTTATTTCAAATATTTGTAATATTAGGCTTTTGAATGAGTTATTTACCGACCTAGATAAATATTTTAAACTAGTCACAAACTATACCTTTAATGTATTTAACCAAGAAACTGTTTTAGCTTTAAAAGACTTAGGAATTAGCCGCTTTGCCCTATCTCCAGAATTAGATAAAGAAACCCTTCAAAGCCTATGTCATTATAACTACTTAGAAAAAGAGATGATTGTCTATGGTAGAATTCCTTTGCTCAACATGAATTACTGTCTACTTGGAGAAACAGACAAATGTTATCCTGACTGTAAAGCACGTTGTCAAACCAAAAACAATTATTACCTACAAGATAGACTAAACATGAATTTTCCTATTATGCCAGACAACATCCAAACCGTAACCACACTATTCAATAGCAAAATCACTTCTGTTTGTCCTTGCGACTTTTCTATAAACTCTGCTAGAATTGATATTTTAGAAGAAGATATTTCTTCCATTAACCACATTGTAGAAATCGTAAAATCTGGTAGACGTTTAGAAGGTAAAGACTATACCAATGGAAACCTAAATCGTGATATCTAAGAAAATGTGCAATTGGGGACGTTTCTTTTTTCACATATTACAATGTGAAAAAAGAAACGTCCCCAATTGCACATTTTCTTAAATTTGTTTACTACTTAAATCAATCAGCAAATCCATGTTATCGTCTTTTGCTGCTTTATTTTTTCGAATTGCACCACACTTTTGGCAACGAAAAACAATCACATAACCTTTTTTGCTGTCTATTTCTAAACTAACTGGCTCTAGGTCTCCATGGCAGGTTTCTTCTCTGTCTCCTGGATTTTTATCTACATGTTTAGAATGTAAGCAATATGGACAGTGGTTTCTACAAGAGTAACCTAGTTTTGGAACTTCTTTTCCACAGTTTTCACAAATAAATTCTTCGTCAATTTCTGTAAAATTTCTTGGTTTCATTTTGTCTCCTTTATTTTAACTAAACATCAATATTTAAAATTTCCTCCTCCCAAGAATTCTTTTAGAAGTGAGTTAGTTGGTACATATTCAGCAGGGATTGTTTCAAAATATTTTAGCATGTTGATTAGCCTTCTTGCTTCTGCATATTCTGGTTCTTCTTGCTTGATTTCTTCTAGCAAAGGTAGAACAACTCCCTTTAATACTCCTAATTCATAGATTAGAGAAGTGTTAAAGATGCTGTTTGCTTCTTCTTGGTAAGGGAAGATGTTTTTTTCTTCGCCATTATTTACGTTATTCCATGTTCTAATTGTATGTTTTGCATCATAGCCTCTAAATTGATGGTCTCTTACAATTCTTCTAACTAGTCTTGTATCTGTTGTTGATATTCTGTTATATCTGTCCATGTTTAATACGGTCAATGCACTAATGTAAATTTTATATTTTTGTTCTTTGGAAATTTTACTGGTTAGCTTGTCGTTTAAGCAATGAATTCCTTCTACTACTAGTACTTGATCTGGTTCTAATTTTAATTTTTTTCCGATTATATCTTTTAGTTCCTTCTAAAAAATCAAATTCTGGTATTTCTACTTCTTCACCATTTAAGAGGCTGCTTAGGTGCTCATTAAATAGCTTTAAGTCAATTGCTTCTATACTTTCAAAATCATATTCGCCATTTTCATTTCTTGGTGTGTCTTTTCTTTCCACAAAATAGTTGTCAACGGATATGGTTACTGGTTTTATATGATTAATTCTTAATTGAATTCCTAACCTTTGTGCAAAGGTTGTTTTTCCAGAAGATGATGGTCCTGCAATTAATATCATTTTTACATTTCTATTTTTAGCTATTTGGTCGGCAATGCTAGCTATTTTCTTTTCGTGCAAAGCTTCATCTAGCATAATAATATCTTTGATATTATCTTGTTCTACTGCCATATTTAATTTATAAACCGTATTGACATCTAATATTTTATGGATATCGTCATATTCGTTTAATGCCCATGCTAGTTTTTTAGTTTGAATTAATTGAGGTAGTTGCTCTGGCTTACTTGAGCTTGGATACCTTACTAAAAATCCATCCTCGTATTTTACAATTTCAAATATCTTAGTAATCCCTGTTCGATTAGCAATTGTTCCATAGCAATAATTGTAATAATCTTCACAATAGTACATGTAAATTTCTTGATTATCACTTAAATCTAATTGCAATCTTCCTTTTGATACATCATTTTTTTGATAAAACTCTTCTGCTTGCTTTCGTGTCATTACCACTTGTTTAATGGGAAGATTTTTTTCCGTTATTTTGTGCATTTGGTCATTTAAATTTTGTATCAATTCTTCCGTTATTTCCGTATTTTCAATTTCACAAAACATGGAATTTGGCAACTGATAGTTTACGACTATTTTTTTGCCTGGACAGACATCTTCCATTGCTTTTCCTAAAATATAAATAATGGTTCTTCGGTAGATTTTGGTTCCTTCTTTGGAAGCAATGTCAATTAGTTTAATTTCTCCATCTTTTGTGATTGGATAACTAAGATTGACATATTCGTTATTAAATATAGCTCCTATAATAGGATATTTGTTTTTTTCGATTTCTTCTTTTAATAGTTCTTGTATGGTTATTTCTTCTGCTACTTCTATTATTTTATCTTGATATTGTATTTTCATAATTTTCCTCCTTTGATATTGTTTGATGTTTTTTGACTTCGTCCCAAAAAGCATCGATTTTATTGTAACTTAAAATTTTTTATTCGTCAACTTGTTATATTTTATATTTTTGTGGATATACTTTAAGTAAGTTGAAAATGGAGGTTTTGTTTATGAATTTAGAAAGAATGTATACAATTTTAAATAATGATGAAAAGTTTGATATTTATTATAATGAACGTCCTGTTTGGGTACAAGGCTTGAATGAAAATGAACAAATGGCTAAGGTTGGTTTTGTTGATAATTTTGAGGAAAAGGATGTTTTTATTAAAGATTTGTATGAAAGAAATTTGTAATATACAGGGCTAAAAAGCATGAGTGAATTTTTATTCAATCATGCTTTTTTCTTAGTTTTCTAACTGCCATTTTAAGATAGGATAACCATCATTATATTTCCAAGTTCCATCCTCATTTTGAACATCATTTGTATAAGCTTCTCCTAATGTGCTAGCTAAGTTCTTTATTTCTGCTGCAGTTTTTTTGACAGCATTTGTATTTCCAGATGGTCTTCCAATTCCTACGCTCGCTCCACAAGTGTCTAGCCAGTAGTTGTTGGTGGCGTTTACTTTGGATTTTTCATCATTTCCTATAACCCCACCTAATAAATGTGTTCCTGTTTGTAATTTTCCTACATTATAACAGTTTTTAACATCTCCTACACTTTCATCAGTATATCCACCATATCCTAGAATTCCACCAAATGTGTCACAAGAAGAGTTACTTATTATTGTTCCTGTATTATAACAATTTTCAATACTCCCGCTATCTAATGACGCCACAATACCTCCTGTAATTATTCCTGCTTTCATATCAACTATACCTTTATTGTAACATTCTTCTACTTTTCCATTTTTTCCTAATGCACCTGCAATTCCTCCTACATTTCCTTTTCCTTTTATATAAGAATTACTAGCAATTGTTAAATTCTGAATGGTTCCTTTATTTTCTCTAAATAATCCCTTGGTACTTTCAGTCAAGTCAATATAAATCCCATCAATGGTATGATTATTCCCCTCAAAAATTCCCTCAAAACTAGTTTTTCCGCAAAAAACCACCCTTAGGAATTCCCTAAAAGTGGTTCTTTCTTCTAAAATTCTAATTTTTCTTCTACCCATGCTGCTACTTCGCTGATTTTCATTCTAACTTGCTCCATGGTGTCTCTATTTCTTACTGTTACGGTTTCATCTTCTAAGGTATCAAAATCAACAGTTACACAGTATGGTGTACCAATTTCGTCTTCTCTTCTATAACGTTTTCCAATGCTTCCTGCTTCGTCATAATCACACATAAATTTCTTGGAAAGCTTGTTATATACTTCCTCTGCTTTTTCTGATAATTTTTTGGATAGTGGCAATACCGCTACTTTAAATGGTGCTAAAGCTGGGTGCAAATGTAATACGGTTCTTGTGTCCCCATCTTCTAATTGTTCTTCTTCGTAGCTATCACATAAAAAGGCTAATGTTACTCTGTCTGCTCCTACGGATGGCTCAATGCAATATGGTACAAATTTTTCTCCAGTTTCTGGGTCAGTATAGTTAAAGTCTTCTTTGGATACTCTCATATGACTGCTTAAGTCGTAGTCTGTTCTGTCTGCAATTCCCCATAATTCTCCCCATCCAAATGGGAAAGAATATTCAATGTCTGTGGTTCCATTGCTGTAATGTGATAATTCTTCTGGTGTATGATCTCTTAGTCTAATGTTTTCTTCTGTCATTCCTAAGTTTAATAACCATTGTTTGCAATATTTTTTCCAATATTCTTGCCATTCTAAATCGGTTCCTGGTTTGCAGAAAAACTCTAATTCCATTTGTTCAAATTCTCTGGTTCTAAAGGTGAAGTTTCCTGGTGTAATTTCATTTCGGAAAGCTTTACCAATTTGAGCAATTCCCATTGGCAATTTTTTTCTTGTGGTTCTCATTACGTTTTTGAAGTTTACAAAAATTCCTTGTGCTGTTTCTGGTCTTAAATAGATTTCAGCTTTGGCATCTTCTGTTACTCCTTGAAAGGTTTTGAACATTAGATTAAATTTTCTAATGTCTGTAAAGTTATGAGCTCCACAGTTTGGACAGTTGATTTCATGTTCGTCCATGTAAGCTATCATTTTTTCGTCAGGCCATCCGTCTACAATTTCTTCACATTTATTTTCGTGCATCCATTCTTCTATCATTTTGTCTGCTCTATGTCTTGTTTTACATTCCTTACAGTCGATTAATGGGTCGGAAAATCCTCCTACGTGTCCGGATGCTACCCATGTGGTTGGGTTCATTAGAATAGCTGCATCTAGTCCTACATTATAAGGGTTTTCTTGAATGAATTTTTTTCTCCATGCTGCTTTTACATTGTTTTTTAGTTCTACTCCTAAAGGTCCATAGTCCCAAGTATTTGCTAATCCTCCATAAATTTCTGATCCCGGATAAACATATCCTCTGTTTTTGCAAAGTGCTACTAAAGTGTCCATTGATTTTACCATAAAAATTCCTCCTATCTTTTGCTCGGCAACCTGTCAACTTTTTTGAAACCAATCAAAATTAGTATATTGTGCATTTTTATTAGATTGTTCAAGCTGAAGGCGTACGATTGTACGTCGAAGTTTGGACTAGCTAATAAAAATGTGCAAGATGCTGATTTTGATTGGTTTTTAATCAAAAAACTTTCGGCCACCAGCAATATGTATAAATTATATCGCTAGGGACGAAAGTTTATTTTCCGCGTTTCCACCCTAATTCTTAAAAAATTTTTTATTTTTTAAGCACCTTAATTTTTTTATTACTCCAAAGCTCCCCATATGCATTCAAGGCTGTTGGTATTCCACCATCACCAACTCTCTAAAGCCGAATGTTACCATATTTTTTCTTCTTCACTGTAATATATGATTTTGTATATTATATTATGTATCTATGAAAAAGTCAATATTTTTTTTATTTTATTTAATGTTTTGCGAATTCTTGCCCAAAATTTTACAAAATGGGTTGCATATTTTAAATAAAAACTGTATAATAGTTAAGTAATGAAAATTTAATTTTCAATTTAGGGGTATAGTGTTAATGGTAGCACATCGGTCTCCAAAACCGCCTGTGAGGGTTCGAATCCTTCTACCCCTGCCATTTTTATTTATATTTTAATTCTTTTATTTTTCCAAAACAAGTAAAAACAAATTAAATTGCGAGGTGATTTTTATTTTTAAAAATTTAAAATTATTCTTTATTATTTTCTTTATCTTACTATTCCTAATTCCCATTCTTTTTATACCTGTTTTTAGTAGTAATATCTCTTTTACAGACGCAAACAATAACAATGCTGAAATTTTAGACATTAACCCCAATGGTTTTGTTTGGCCAATTCCAGGTTATACTAAAATAAGTTCTCCTTTCGGAAAACGTACCTCTCCTACTTCTCGGAGCATCCTCTTCTCACTCTGGCGTTGATATTCCAGCCCCACCTCGGTAGTAAATTTATTGCTGTTCATGATGGCGAAATTACTTTTCGAGAATTTTTAGGTGCTGGTGGTTATACGATTACTCTTTCTTTTGCTAATTTTAGAGTTAGTTATTGCCATTGTGACCCTAATTGGTTAGTATCTGTTGGCGATAAAATTACACAAGGACAAGTTATTCGGACAAGTTGGTCCTAAGAATGTTTATGGGGTAAAAGGGAATCAATATTTTGATAGTGAAGGAAAACCTACCAATGGTGCTACAACTGGCCCACACCTTCATCTGGGAATTCGTATCGATGGAAAGTATGTCAATCCTATCAACTACTTCTAAATTTTCTATAAAATAATAAATCAAAATAAAAAGGTTTTGATTGAAAGTAATTGAATTAGAAATTCTTAATCCATAATATGGAAAGCGTCCATGCTTGACATGGAAGGGTGCCATATTATGGATTTAGAATTTCTATGAAAATTACTTGAACGATAAACTTTTTATTTTGATTTATTATTACTACATATCATCTTCATTTTCTTCGTCACAACCATGACAGCCATGGCAGTTTCCGCCAGAACAACCGTCTTGAGGCTTTCCAGTCTCTTCGTCTAGTTCTCCTCCGTGTCCAGTCTAGTTCAATTACGTTTTGGCATTCTGGACATTGGATTTCTGTCTTGTTTTCGTCTACATCGATGATGAATTCATAATTACAGTATGGACAAACAATTTCAAAGTCAAAGCCGTCTTCACTATAGATGTCTTTTTCAATGTTGCCAATTACTTGCTCCATTTGTCCTATTTTTGCTTCTAATTGATTTTGTACGTCTTCTATTTTGTCCATTTCTTCTTGTTTGTATTCTAAGATGTAGTCTATTTCTTCTAATACGATGTCTAGAAAATTTGTGAATCTTTCTTTGATATATTTTAGGTCTTCTTCATCTTTTATGTTTTTTTCTATGTCATCTAAAAAACTTTTGTATTCGTTTTTTAATTTTCGCATTTTGTATTCACCTTTCTTAAATTCTTTCCATGTATTCGCAGGTTCTGGTGTCTATTTTTAGAATATCTCCAATATTTACGAATAATGGAACTTGGATTTCTAAACCAGTTTCTAGTTTTGCTGGTTTTCCTGATGTTGTGGTTGTGTTTCCACTAAATCCTGGTTCTGTGTATGTAACTTCTAACTCTACAAATGTTGGTGGCTCTACGGCAAAGGTGTTACCTTTGTAAGAAAGCATGGTAACTTCCATATTTTCTTTTAGGTATTTTAAGCAGTCTCCTAATTGCTCTTCGTTCAATGGCATTTGGTCATAGGTTTCATTATCCATGAAGTAGTATAACCCTCCATCATTATATAAATATTGCATGGTTTTTTTCTCGATTTCTGCTGCTGGATATTTATCACTTGGATTGAAGGTTTTTTCTAAGGTTGCTCCTGTAATAACATTTTTTAATTTGGTTCTTACAAATGCTGACCCTTTCCCTGGTTTTACGTGTTGGAATTCTACAATTCTATATACGTTCCCCTCCATTTCAAATGTGGTTCCATTTCTAAAATCTCCTGCTGAGTATACTGATGCCATAATAATTTCTCCTTTCCATTTCTATTTCTACATTATCTTTTTTATTTGTCTTTTCTATTTTACTACAATTTTCTGGAAAAATCAAGCATTATCAAAAATCTAGCCTTTTTGTAAAAATTACATGACTGTTTTTAAATGATAATATAATTTTTCCCAGATTTGGTTAAATTTATACATCCAAATTTGGTAATTTGTACAGTATCTTCTATTCTTACGCCAAATTTTCCTGGAATGTAAATTCCGTGGTTCATTCGTAACCACCATGTTTTCTCGTAACTGTGTATCACTATTATAACTTATATAAGGTGCTTCATGAATTTCCATGCCAACACCATGACCTAGGCTATGGACTAAATGATAGCCATATAATTTAAAGTCACTTTCTACCATTTTGGCTAAATTTCTTGTACTTGCACCATCTTTATATTGTTCTGCTATTTGTGTTTGATTCTTTAATACCAAATCGTAAACTGGTCTTACTTCTTCTGGCACTTCTCCTACAAAAAAAGTTCTGGTCATATCGGAAGCATAGCCATTTACTTTACATCCCATGTCAATGGTTATGATGTCCTTTTCTTGTATTTTTCGTTCTGTGGGAACAGCATGTGGCTTCGAGGTGTTTTCTCCTGATGCTACAATGGTTTCAAAGGCTAATCCGTCTGTCCTTTTTTTATAATAGTTTTCGATTTCTTCTGCAATTTGTTTTTCTGTCATTCCGTGGTTTTATATAGGATAAAATGTAAGTAAAACAATGGTCTGTTATTTCACAAGCTTTTTCAATGTTACTGATTTCTTCTTGGTCTTTTATCATTCTTTGTTTTTCTATCATATGCTCTGTTTCTACAAAATTATGAATTTTAAATTTTCTTATGTATTCTTTGTATTTGGCATAAGAAATGTTATATTCTTCAAAACCAACATTTTCACAAAATAGAAAGAAATTTTCGTAATCGTCTTTTGATACATCATGAACATCATATACAATGATTTCGTCAAAAAGTGTTAAGGTGGTGTGCACTTGTTCTATATAACGAGCATCTGTAATGTAGATGTTTTCTTTTCTGGTTATTAGCAAAATTCCTTCTGCTTCTAAGTTTGTTAAATAATGGATATTGACTGGATTTGTTATGATAAACCCTTGCAAGTCTAAGCTTGCCATTTTATTTCTTAACCATTGCAATTTCGCGTTCATTTTATCCTCCTTTTATTTAGGCTTGCTTTTTTATCCATGATACATTCCTAAGGTAAAAATTTGCATTAATAGTGTTTTTATTTGTTCAAATGGTACATACATACTAATCATGGTAGCAATTACAATAAATGGCCCAAAAGGTATATATTCATCTGACTTCTTAATTTTGGTTGCTAATAGTACAATACTAAGAATGGCTCCTATTAAGAAGGAAACTAGTGTTATGATTATGATGTTAGATAATCCAAAATAAAGTCCTAAGGCTCCCATTAGTTTTACATCACCAAATCCCATGGCTTCTTTCCCATAAAAAAGTCCTCCCAGTAAGGTGATAGCTAAGAAGATTCCTCCTCCTACTAACATTCCGAAGTAGCATATTGATGGTGATGGCAACATTGGATAATCCATATAAAAAGGCAAAGATAAATCCAATTTCAAATATCGTTAAGTTTAATCGATTTGGTATGATTTGTAATTTGTAATCAATGACAAATACTGATAATAGCATTGGCGTTAGGATTAGAAATTTGATTAGGTCTAAATTGGCAATGATGGTGTCTTTTATTCCTAAAACATAAATTAGTGTAACATAGATAACTGCTGTTAATAGCATTAATATGTAGTTTGGTTTGAATTTTATTTTGTATTCTGTTAGGATGTCTTTTGAAATAACCTTTTTATAGTCTGGTAGCCTTTTGTTTGCCCAGTCTACTAATTGACCAACTACTAGTCCTATGATTGCTGCTACTATATAGTAGGCAATATGTACATCGTTTAAATACATTTTATTTCTCCTTCTTTTGCTCTAAAAGTTTATATCTATTTTTTATTCTATTCTCAATTGGTCTTTTCCATGCTGTATACCAAAAATCTTTTTCTTTGATTGGCTCTACTAGTATGGTAAACATTTTACTGCGGTTTCCTCCTAAGATGTCAGTAAAGATTTGATCTCCTACTACTGCTATGTTTTCTGTTTTTTCGTTTAGTTCTTTTTGTGCTTTTATAAAACCTACTTTGAATGGTTTTTTGGCTAAGTTTTGATAAGGAATTTGAAGGGCATTGGCTACTTTTTCTACTTTTTCTTTATGACTTGTGTTAGATAAGATATATAGTTTTATGTCTTGCTTTTTTAGTTCTTCTGCCCACGTAATGATACTTGGTCTCATATTTTGGTAATAGTCTATTAGTGTATTGTCTACGTCTAATATGAGTGCTTTTATTTTATTTTGTTGTAAATACTCAAATGTGATTTGCTCTACTTTTTGAAAGTACCCGTTAGGATATAGTTTCATTTGGTTAGCCTTCCTTTCTTCTTAGGTACAAATTTTTTCAATTATATCTTATCAATTTGCTTATCGTTTGTCAAGGGATTTTTTAAAGGACACATCTAAAGTTCGATGTGCCTTTTGGGTTAGTTATTATTTACAAAATCTATGCCTTCCAATCGTGATTGTCATTGGTCTTGACCATATCCACTTGTTGGTTGCTGTGGATGGATTAAAATAGTAAATAGCACCATAGCTTGGGTCCCAACCATTAATGGCATCTTGTGCTGCTTTTTTAGCTGTTGCATCTGGTGATAAGTTAATTTGACCATCTTTTACAGCATCAAATGCTCCTGATTGGTAAACAACCCCTGATACAGTATTGGGGAATGAACTGCTTTTTACTCGGTTCATAACGACTGCCCCCACGGCAACTTGACCTGTATAAGGCTCTCCTCTGGCTTCTCCATAAATTAGTCTTGCTAATAAATTTACATTATTGGAATTGCTAGAGCCTGAAGAGCTTGTACTTGAAGTATAAATTCCCATGGCTTTTAAAGTGGCAGGTCCTGCTATTCCATCTACTGTTAAACCATTTTTTCTTTGAAAGTATTTTACAGCATTTACGGTTTGTGTTCCATAAATTCCGTCTACATTTCCGTTGTAATAGCCCCATCTTTTTAATTTGGTTTGGATTTGGCTTACTTCACTTCCTCTTGAGCCATATTTGGATAGTGCTTCAACAGAACTGTTATTTTTGTAAGCCATGATTAATACAGCTATTGCAATTGTTGCACTTAGCAATACTCCTATTAGGATTGTTTTCTTTTTGTTTTTTATCATTTCTATCACCTGTTTTTTATTTGTATTTTTACTATTTTTGCCTTTTGGGTGATTTTTTATACATTTTTGGAATTTTATTTTTGAATTAAAATTTTATATTGTTGCAAAATCAAAATATTGATAAAGATATGGATTTGTTTGTCTTCTTCTCCTTAGTTAAATATTTTACTACAAATGTTTCTTAGAAATCAAGAAAAATTTTTCGACAAATTTCGACAAAAACCCTGATTAATACCTATCCGAAAATACGCCAAAAGGCATGATTGGTATGAATCCCAAATCATGCCTTAGCTAACTACAATACCTACAAAGAATTGTCTCTAGTCCCACTTGTAAATCAATCTCTCCGCACCTTATAATCACAATCTAAATCCCTTAAACTCTGCAAGATATTTTTTAGTTCGTCTTCTTTAAAAAAATTGGCTTGTGTTTTATACTTATTTACCAAAAAGGTTTGATTTGGCTTTAAGTTTAAACTACTAATAATATCCTTGTGATAATAAAGGGCAAGCTTTACAAAATACAACTTTTTAAAATGATTGTATAGTGTAATTAAAATCTTTTGTAAAGGTTCTTTGGTATAAATCAAATTTTTTAAAACCGTTAAAGCTGTAGCAATATCCTTTTTTCCTAAAGAATCGGTTAAATCAAAAATAACACTTTCTAATTTTTTAGTTGTTAATTGGTCAACATCTTCTTTTTTTATTTCTCCACCTTGTCCTACATACTCAATTAATTTGCGTATTTCATTGATTACATCTTGCATATTGGTTCCACAGCATTCTATAAAATAATGCCATGTGCTAGCGTCCATTTTTACCTGATAAGCTTGGCAAATTGCATGAATTCTTCTTTCTATTTGGATTGGTTTTTGGTAGTCAAATTTACAAGTAACTCCTAACTTATCAATGGTAGTATAGAGTTCTTGTTTGATATCTGCCTCTTCTTCTACAAAAACTAATACTACACTCGTTTTTATAATCTCTATATTTTCTTTGATGTACGTATTTACTTTTTCTCTTAAAAGTGCTAGTTCTGGATTTTTTCGTTTTCCTTCTTTTTTTAATAGCCCTGTATTTTTTGCAATGATTAGTTTTTTTTCATAACCAAAACTTGGTGTTTCAATATCTGCTATCAACTCTTGGCAATTAGTTTCGTCTATATTAATATAATTAATACCTTTGATAGCCTCACCAAATAAGCTTTTTATCTTTTTTAAAATGGTTTCTAATAAAAACAGTTCTTCCCCATATAAAAGATATAAGCTTTGTAGTTTTTCACTTTTTAGTTCTTTTTCTAGATTTTCAATTGTTAGCATTATTTCTCTCCTAGCCTAATTTTAACATGCCTTTTGAAAATTGATTTTCCATAAGACAGAAAAGCGATGTTTTTTGACTTCATACCAAAAAACATCAGAAAACATCACTTTCTTAAAATAATTCGAAATACTTCTGCTATGCTCCAAGCTTGGTTGATAGTGCCTTTTGGCAGGTGTGGTTTACAAGAGTCGTAAAGCTCTGCTATTCCTCCCATACAGCCATTGTCAAAAAGTTCTTTTTGAAAGGTTTTAGTCGTTTTTTCAATGAATTTTTCTAATTTTTCTTCCCATTTCCTTTTTTCTTCTGCTTTTTTGCTTGCCTGCATACTATTTTTTAAAGCATTATAATACAGTCCTAAAAGCCATGGCCATGTAATTCCTTGGTGATAGCTAGTGTCTCGTTTTTCTGGGTCTCCTTCATAGATTTCTACATAGTTTTCTTCGCCCTTTGCTAAGGTTTTTAGACCATATGCATTTAATAATTTCTTTTCTACGGTTGCTAGCATTTGGTTGGCTTCTTCAGAATTTAATGTTAGTACTGGATAGCTTAAACTCATACTAAATAATTGGTTTGGTCTTATTTTATCGTCTCCGTAATACATCAAATAAGCATTTCTTTTTTTCGTTATAAAATTTATCTTGGAATGCTCTTTTGCAGTTTTGGGCCATTTCTTTATATTTTTTGGCCAACATAGGGTGCTTGAATTTTTTGCAAAGTTCTGCCATAATGCAGTTCGCATTGTACCATAAACTATTTACTTCAACTGCCTTTCCATTTCTTGGCGTAACAGCTTTTCCATCATATTTAGCATCCATCCAAGTGTTTTGCGTTTGGTCTGTTCCAGAAACTATTAGTCCATCCACATCTAAATAAATGTTATTGTCATCAACGTCTATTCCTTTTTCATAGTTTTCTAAGATTTCTTGCATTATGGGATATAATTTTTCTTTTACAAATTCATAATCTTCTGTATATTGGATATATTTTTTTACTTGTTCAAATAGCAATAATGATGCATCAACACTATTATAAAGTGGTCTATTATCATAACCAGAGTAACCATTTGGTACCAGACCATATTTAACATCTCTTACCATGGTTAGTAAGACTTCTTTTGCTATTTCAAATCTTTTTGGTATTAATAATAATCCTTCGAATGCTATTAATGTATCACGTCCCCAGTCTAAAAACCATGGATAGCCTGCCATTACAGTATGTAGATTAAAAGATGGTCGATAGACAATAAAGCTATCTGCTGCCATTAAATAGGTTTTTATTAAGTCATCTTTTTCAATTTCTTTTTTGGTTTTCTTACTTTTTCGGTTATCAATTAATAATGATTCATTGAATAGTTCTCCTAAACGGATAATTTCATTGTTGATAAATCTTCTTACACTTTTTTGCTCGATGTTTTCTTCTAATGAGCATACAAATGAAATTTCTTTTTCACTATTGGCTGGTATTTCTACTTCATATACACCAGGAACACTATGGTTTTCTTCTGGATAAAACCCTCTTTTTTCTTCTTCTAAATAGAACATATTAGAAAACGTATCATTTTGATGTTCTTTATATTCTCCTTCACTTAAGTGCATATAAATTGGCGTTTGTGAATTTCCATCTATAATTAATTTAACCTTTGTTTTGTTTATGGTTTGTACCACATTAAAATAATGGTTGGTGCTCATTTGATGAAAATCCCTAAAATTAACTACTGGTGCTAAAGTTAGTTTTGCCTTAGTTCCCTCATTTTTCACCTTATAAAACACACCTACTGTGTTATGACCATACTCCATTGCTATCATTTTTGTAATTTCTACTTTTCCAATTTTATATTTAAAAATAGGTACATAGTCCCTTCTAAATTCTTCTTGGTATTCATGTCCATGGGAAACATAGGAGGTACCTATATTGGTATATAAATCATATTTTTTATTTCTTATTTCAATACTTTCATCTAATTTGGATAAAATCAAATGTCTTCTTGCTGGTGGTGTTAAGGGAGCAATTAATAACCCGTGGTATTTTCTGGTGTTGGCTCCAATCACAGTAGAAGAACTAAAGCCTCCTATTCCATTTGTGATAATCCATTCCTTCTTTAGTCCTTCTTCTAAACTTAATTTTTCCTTCGTAATTTGCATCTTCTTTCTTCCTTTCGAGGAGGGATTTAGGGGACGTTCCTTAAAATCCCTTTTTTAGGGATTTTAAGGAACGTCCCCTAAATCCCTCTTATATTGTTTTTTTCTTTCTACCTCTTGCACTTTTGGGTTTTGTTGTTTTTGGCTTTTCACTTGCTGTTTTGTCTTTTTTAGTTTTGGCATGTGCTGGTGCTCTTTTAGTGGTTGGTTTTTTCTTGGTTTTGATTGGCTTTTCGATGGTTGCAATTGGTGCTATAATTGATGGTTCTTCTTGTTCTGTATTGTCATGGTCCTCTTGTTTTTCTTCTTCTACTTTAGTCATTTCTTGGCTATTTATTCTAGTTCTTTCTAAATCTGCTTTGGCTGCTTCTAGCATATGCTCTAAGTTTTGTCTTGCTTTTTCTAAGTCTAATTCGGTAGTTAGCCTTGTGTTTTCAATTTTTGTTTCTATCTCTTCTTCTATAGTTATTTCTTCTGCTTGTTTCTTTTCTAGTTTTTGTTCTTCTTTTTGTTTTTTCTTTTCTTCTTTGATTTCTTTTTTAGTCATTTCTTTTTCTTCTTGTGGATTTTTAAATTTTTCGTCTGCTTCTCGAATGGCTTCAATTCTATCTTGGTATTTGCTACTAAATTTGCTCTTACTTTTTGGTGTTTTTAGACGTTTTCCTTCCATGCTTTTCTTTTTTTCTTTTTTCTTCATGGCTTTTTTGATTTTGCCAATTCTTTTTTCTTCTCTTAATTTATTGTTTAACATCAAGTATTGTGGGTCATTTTGCTTATCTTGATATCTTAGGTCGTCACAAATCAATTCTATGACAGAGGCTGCAACTAGCCCTGGATCATGTCTTATATGACTGTTGGCTACAGTTGATAGATTTCTTTGTAAAAATTTGATACCTCTTACTTTATCAATGTCTTGCTCTACTAAGTCTTGTCCTTCTTTGTTGTATTTTTTGATAAGCTCTGGGATTACTTCTCCTGTATCATAGATACAGTAATCTACAATACCATTTCCGCAATGCTCGATAATAGCATTTAAGTGGTCTGACACACTATATTCGTCAGTTTGCCCAGGCTCTGTCATGATATTGCTGATGTATACTTTGATGGCTGCACTTTCCTTGATTGCTTTTGTTACACCATTTACTAACAGGCTTGGAATAACATTGGTATATAAGCTTCCGAGGTCCGATAATAATGCAGTCTGCTTTTTTGATGGCATCTACTACTCCTGGTGCTGCTCTACAGTTTGATGGGTTTAATACAATACGATTAATTTTGGTTAGTTTTTCAACGGTCATTTTTTGAATCTTAGACTTTTGTTCTACCATATATCCGATTTGCAAGTTCTGCTACTATGTTCATTTCGTCCAAGGTAACTGGCATTACTTTTCCTATCATTCCTAATATTTCATTACTTTTTATGATAGCTTTTCCTACGTTTCCATTGATTTCTTTCATAGCTGAAAAGTAGACGTCTAAAAAGTCTAATCCTTCTAATGTTCCTTTGCTAAATTGATGTTCAAATAGTTTTGTCATTTCGCCTTCTTCTTTAGATGCTAATGAAATGATGCTGTCTTTTACATCTTGCAAAGGTGGCATTTCTAAAATTTTTCTTGAATTGGTTATCTCTTCTCCATAGTCAGTAATGGCTACAATGGCAGTTAAGTTGCTGGTATAGTTTTTTAAGCCAGAAAGGACGGTGTTTAGCCCTGTTCCTCCTCCGATTACTACGATGTTAGGTCCTTTGTCATATACTTTTTTATTGAAGATTAGTGATTTTACATTGACATTTTTTTTGTCTTCCATTCTTCTGTCTGTTGCTTCTATTAGAACCTCCATGGTTCTTTTGTTTAGGAAAATAAGCCCTAATATAATAGAGATAAATCCTAGTACAAAAGCTACTACTACTTTTCCTACTTCTTCAAAAGAAATTTCCTTCATGACTAAGATTTTAGCTAGTCCATAGCAGGCTAATATAATTCCTATTATTATTAAAAACATCCATCGTTTCATTTTGTTGCTTGATTTAAACCATTGCATAAATCCATTCATTCTATTTTTCTCCTATCACTTCGATTTCTAATTCGATTTTTTTGCTAAATTTTTCATAAACTGTTTTTTGAATTTTTTCTACTAATGCTAACACGTCCTTTGCCGTAGCATTTCCTTTGTTTACGACAAAGCCACTATGCTTAACAGAGACTTCTGCATCTCCTACTCTATAGCCTTTTAGTCCTGCTTCCTCAATTAATTTTGCCGTAATAAAGTCAGCGCCTCTTTTAAAGGTGCTTCCTGCGCTTGGCATTTCTATTGGCTGTTTTTCTTTTCGGTAAGCTTGATATTGCTCCATTTTTTCTTTGATCTCTTGTTTGTTTCCTTTTTGTAATTCTAGTGTTACTTCTGTAATGATGTATTTTTCTTTTTTAAATCGACTGGTTCTATAGTCAAATTCTAGTTCTTCTTTTAGAAATTCTTTTTCGTTTCCTTGGTAGTCTACGCATTTTACTGTTTTTATGATGTCTTTTATTTCTTTTCCATGGGCACCAGCATTCATTCTTACGGCTCCCCCTATTGTTCCTGGTATTCCGAGATAGTTCTTCTAGCCCTGTGATTTCTTTATTTAAGCACATTCCGTGCTAGTTTTCCTAGTTTTTCTCCTGCTCCTACGGTTATTTCGATTGTTTGCTTTTTTTCTTCGATTTCTATTTTTTCTATGTTTATTTTTAAGGTGATTCCTTTGATTCCCTTGTCTGTTACTAATAAGTTGCTTCCGTTTCCGATTACAGTGATTGGTATTTTTTCAGTATTTGCTATTTTTAGTACTTTTCCTAACTCTTCTTTTGTTTTAATTTTTACGAGGCATTCTGCTGGTCCTCCTATTTTAAAGGTGGTGTGATTTTTCATTGGTTCTTGATACCTAATTTTTTCTTTTTCGATTTTTAGGTTTTTTAGCTGTTCTTGTAAGTCCAATCAATTCACTCTCCTTGTTTTGTTTGCTAAATTTTATTCGTTTTTCTTTGTTTTCATTCGTTTTTTTTGTTTTGTTTTTTGCTATTTTTATGTTTTTTATTCTACTATAATTTTGTCAAAAAAGCAAGGTTTATGAGAAGTTTATATAAAAAAGCATGAATTGTTTCCAAACTCATGCTTTTCTACTATGTTTAACTATTTTAATCTATCTTATTTGTATCTGGATTTTAGTTTACTACTATTTCATACACACCTTCTGACTTTTCCCTCAATTGTGTACCTGTTTCTAAACACACCACAGGTCTAAAACCAACACCCCATACAGAATTCCCCCCACCATTTCCGCATTCCTCTGTACATTATGTTTCCTTGAGATGTAACTCCGCATAACATATTCATTATGTTGCACACCGCCCATTTTAAATGTGAGTGGAGAAGCAACAAAATATTCATCTGTGTACTCTCCTTGTGGTCTGTTGGTAATAACATAAAGCGAATCACTGGTCGAAAAAGATACATCTGGCGGAACATAACCATATTCATGTTGTACTTCACATGAATAGCTAGTTCCATATTTTTTATTATAAGAGTTCAGTAGTAATTCTACGGTAGGACCTCCTATTGCATATTTTGCTCCTTCTCCCTTATAGACACTCCATACCTCTTTATCTAACATATAAGCCATGGCTTTAGCATGGGTTGCTGTGTTCGTTTTATTATTGGTCATTAAATATTCAAAATATTTACTATTTAAGGCCTTGATTTCACCATCTGTTATGTCTGCTGAACCATTATAGTCCTTTTATTACATTCAACATGGTTAAGGCATGATTGGTGTAACTTCCAATTGCATAATTTTTAGAAGATGGGCCATATTTTTTTGGAATAAAATAATCGGCAATTAAATAAATATTATTTTCATCTATGTGTAATATCTTCCAATTGGATACCGCCTCATTGTAATTTATTCCATTTACTGTTTTTAAAGAATATCCCTCAACCGTTGCCCCATAGCAGGTACTAGCATTTGACATTCCCGCACTTACTCTTAATTCCCATATAGCATATAGTGTTATATCTCCTTCTAACTTTATTGTTTCTCCTTCTTCATATTTACTTCCTGTTCCATCTTTTTTCGTGTTCCATTCTGCAAATACATAACCATTTTTTATAAAATTTTCACATCCTTTTATTGTTGCTGTAAATCCTTTTCTCACTTCTACGATTTTTTCTGTTCCTTCTGCTTCATTTGGATTATAGGTTAATTTCCATTTTTCTGCGTTTCCTTTTTCTTGACTTATAATTTTAGCTACACATTCTTCTTTTACTTCTATAAAAAATTCATAATTTTCCTTACTTTCTACCAACAAATGTGTACTTGTTTCAAATGTTTCCATTTTTAAATTCTATTGTATATTTTATTGTTGTATTTCCGTTTTCATATTCCCATTCTTTTTCTCTTTCTTCGTGTTTAAGTTGTTTTTCTATGTCTAAAAAAGTATTTGTTTCTTTTTGAAAATCTCTGATTAAATTATCTTCTGCACCCATATCAAACCTTTTGCAAATCCAATGTATGAATTTATCAATAGTTTCATAGAACTTATCTATAATTTTGTTTAGTCTATGGTTCTCTTTTTCTAAACCTTTAATTTTGCTTTTATATTTCCATTCAATATCAAATTCCTTTTGCTTGTATTCACTTTTTATTTGTTCTACTTCATTGTGTAAATTTTCATTATCAGCAATTATCCTATTCCTTTCCTTTTGATATTTTTCTGCCTTTTCAAACATTTTTGATTTTCTTAATAATTCTTGTTGCAATATCAATTTATCTTGATACAACTCATTTATTAAGTCATCTTTTGGTTTTATGATTTCTTCTAAAATCTTTTCATCCCTTTTCTTTGATAATCTATTAATATTAATGTCGCTAATATTAGGAACATCTGGTAATTCTAATTTTATATTTTTTAGAGTTTCTTTCGTTTGTTCATAATTTGTTATATTTTTATATTCTTTCAATGTATAATGTATATGCAGTAGCAAAATATCTCTTTGTTTCTTCTTCACCTATTCTTTTGAAGAAGTCATTATCTGATGTAATCATATATTCACAAGCTATATTGCTTACTGTTTTTATTTGTCCTTTCAAATCATATTTCTTTAAAATTTTATCAAATTCTTTTACATAATTAAATTCTGGATCTTTTAATGAATAGTTTAGATGTGATTTTGTCCTATCTATATCCTTATTTGAATAATGTTTGTTCTTTCTTTCATCATGGCGATATACTGCCATTAAATTTTCTCTTTTGTATTTTGCATTTCTTATTATTGCATAACTCATATTTAACCTCCTTGCTCGTGTATATTCACACGAATAAAATTTCTTCTTTGAACTCGCTTAAAAGCACTTTTTCAAAATGTGCAGTAAACACACTACAACACTTTTTTAACGCTATCGCTAAAAAGTGTTAGTGTGGCAGGGAAAAATTTATTTTTCCCCACACCCCTTTGCCTAAAAAATATCTACATATTTTTTAGGTTTTAGTTAAAATTGCTATTCGCAACTTTAACTAAAAAATCAGCCACCAAAGTAGTCTACCTACTCTAGTAGCTGATTTCCTATATGCAAATGCTATTACTTATACAGATATATCTGCATTTGCATATAATTTAGTAAAGTCATAGTTTGTATAATCTCTTTGTT
>CAOKJE010000020.1 GCA_948468505.1 uncultured Clostridium sp.
TGGTTCCGGGTTTAAATGGGGACACCATGTCTCCATTTAAACCCGGAACCAGTGGGGACACTAGATAATTAAAGGAGGAAAACAAATGAAAAATTTTTCGACATGGATGTTAGTTATGTTTATGGCAATGTTTTGGCTATTAAGAATAGTGGTAGCTGTAACCTATGAAATGGGAGGAAGCTTAGGAGGAATTGAACCAATCAATCAAACAATGGAAATTATCTTATTATTTGTAGTGTTATTATGTATGTTACTAGTTATAAAAAGAAAATTAGTAGGAGGATTAATCTACTTATTAGCGTATGGCTTATATTTTGGGGCAAACTTAATGACAGGAATAACAGCTATGCTAGATACTACAGCGGAAATAACAATTTCTAGTATGGGAGCTTATTTAAGTTTATTTGTATCCTTGATAGGAATTGTTATACCAGTTGCTGTTTTATTTGACTTGCTATTAGATAAAAATAGGAAAGCAAATCCAAAAGATAAAAAAACAGATTGGTTTTATAAAAATGAACAATTTGATAGAGAAATGGACGATAGAGCAGATAAAAACAATTATAGGACGTTATAAAAGGAGAAAAGAAGAATGTATTATCTAAAGCTATTCGATGATGACTTGATTTCATTTGACATGGACAATAAATTAGGCTTAAATATAACTAATATAAAAATTTTAAGCAAAAATAAAAAGATATTTCCAATTAGGCTACAAAATGAAATTAATGAAGAAACAATAGAAGATTTTATAAAATCTAGAATTATTCCCAAAAATAGAGCGTTTGTATATGAAATATTAGAAACGGCAGGATTAAATATTAATGATAGAAAAGCGATTATTGATGTTAGCAAAGGTTTAGCATTAACAGATAGTTATTGGATTGTGCAAGATAGAACATTAAAATTTTCAAAATACAATTTATTTGAAAACGATTTTTCGAAAGTGTTATCACTAATAGCTTTTACAGGATATTCTTCTAAAATAAGAGAACTAATAACTTCACCAGAATTTGCTACAAATGGGATGCTACCAAAAGCGTGGAGAAAGGTAAATAATGAAATATACTTATTTAAAGGAAGTACAGAAACTTATAACTTTGCAAATACTGGATTTGAACCATATTGCGAGTTTTATGCTAGTCAAGTCGCAACCAAAATGCAAATAGACCATGTAGACTACAATTTAAGTACTTGGAAAAAAACAATAGCATCAACTTGTAAATTATTTACGAGTAAGGACATTTCCTATGTACAAATAGGAGATGTTATATCTCATGGGGGAATCAAGAAAGTACATGAATATATAAAAAAACTAGGATTTGAAAAAAAATTTGTTGACATGATTTTATTTGATGCAATTTGCATCAACATTGATAGGCATTATGGGAATTTCGGTTTATTAAGAGATAATCATACAGGAGAATTTATTGATTTTGCACCTATATTTGACAATGGAGAGAGTTTATTAGCAAAAGCAATGCCAGGAATATTTAATAACAAAGAGGAATTTAAGAAATACATTGAAAAAGAAGAACTAAATATATCCTATTACGGAGTAAGTTACGACGAACTTGTAAAAGAATTTTGTGATAAGACTTGTATAAGAAAACTTAGAAAACTGTTAGATTTTAAATTTGAAAAACATAGTTCTTACAATATATCAATGAAAAGATTGAATTGTTTAAGTTATATGATTCAAGAAAGAGCAAAAAGATTTATTCAAATAATAAATGAAAGAGAGATATAAAAATGAATGATAATGAGGGGAAAACTAACATTAACTGGTACCCAGGGCACATGGCAAAAACCAGAAGACAAATCGAAGGAGATTTAAAAATAATAGACATTGTAATTGAGCTATTAGATGCAAGAATACCAGTATCTAGTCAAAATCCTGACATAGCAAGCATAACAAAAGGAAAGAAAAAAATCATAGTATTAAATAAATGTGACTTAAGCAATCCCAAACAAAACCAAGCATGGCTATCCTACTTTGAAAAAAAGGGAATACCAGCCGTATTAACAGACTCTAATTCTGGCAAAGGAATTGACCAATGTATACGAAAAATAGAAAGCATCATGAATGTAGAATTACAAACTGAGGCTAGTAAAGGAAGAATTGGAAGAAAAATAAGAGCCATGATACTTCGGAATTCCCAATGTAGGAAAATCCTCATTTATCAATCGAATCTCCAAAAGAACCACAGCAGGAGTAGGAAACAAGCCAGGAGTAACCAAACAAAAACAATGGATACGAATCAATGACAAAATCGAATTATTAGACACACCACGGAGTACTATGGCCCAAATTTGAAAACGAGCAAGTAGCCTTAAACTTAGCCTTTACAGGAACCATAAAAGAAGATATTTTACAAAGAATAGACATAGCCTATTACCTAACCAAATTTCTAATTGAAAATGAACAAGAAAAATTATGCGACCGATACAAACTAACACGGAGAATATATACATGAAAAATTAAAACAAGAAGCACCTGAAAATGAAAACATCTACGAAATCATGCTTGAAATAGGAAGAAAAAGAGGATGCATTATTTCAGGAGGAAACATCGACGAAGAAAAAACAGCAAGAATCCTATTAGACGAATTTAAAAACGGAAAACTAGGCAAAATCACAATCGAATATCCGATTGAAGATTAGCTATAAACAAAAAGGAAGTAAAAAAATGGAAGAATGGATTAACTTAAACAGACCAGAAGAAGAAATTAATTTATTATCACCCCTAACATGGGCTTATGTAGGAGACTGTGTATATGAGCTATACATTAGAACCAATTTAGTCAACCAAACTAACCTAAAACCACACAAATTACATATTGAAACCATAAAACATGTTAAAGCCAAAGCACAAGCAAAAAAATTGGAACAATTGCAAGAAATTTTAACACAGGAAGAAAAAGACATTGTAAGACGTGGAAGAAATGCTGAAAGCCATCATCTACCCAAAAACGCAAATGTACAAGAATATCGTTATGCAACAGCTTTTGAAGCTTTAATTGGTTATTTATACTTAACCCAAAAAACAAAAAGACTAAAAGAAATTTTAGATTCTTTGTGTTAAAGTTATGCCATAGAGGAAAAATATCATTTTACCAGTTGACGAAACCATAAAAAAATGATATAAATAATAAGTAATTTATAAGGCCCCTTGGTCAAGAGGTTAAGACGCCACCCTCTCAAGGTGGAATCATGGGTTCGATTCCCGTAGGGGTCACCAAAAAAAGTCAAGCGAGACTTTTAAAAAGGAAGTAAAACATATTCTTTTTAAAAGGTCTTTTTTGTATAAAAGACAGGTACGAATTCGTTTAAAATACTAAAAAATGTTAAAAATAATAAAAAGGAAGTGTTGTAACTTGGAAAACAAAAAATGGTATAATCAAGAAATACAAGAGGTAGAAGAAACCTTAAAAACCAATCAAGAAAAAGGACTAAACGAGGAGGAAATCAAAAAAAGACAAGAAAAATATGGACTAAACCAATTAAAAGCAGGCAAGAAAAAAACGTTATTTCAAAGATTTGCTGACCAATTTAAAGACTTTTCCATCATCGTGCTAATTATTGCAGCCATTGTATCTGGCGCGGTTGGTATAGCAGAAGGGGAAGGAATAACAGATACCATTATTATATTAATAGTAGTAATAGTAAATGCCATCATACGGAGTTACCCAAGAGGCCAAAGCGGAAAAATCTTTAGAAGCTTTGCAAAAACTAACAGACCATGCAGCAAAAGTAATTAGAAATGGAGAAATAACAGTTGTACCAGCAAAAGAATTAGTGCCAGGAGACATTGTTACCTTAGATACAGGTGACTACATTCCAGCAGACGTAAGAATTTTAGAAGCCATCAACTTAAAATCACAAGAAGCATCCCTAACAGGAGAATCAGTACCAGTAGAAAAAATAGCATCAAAAATTGAGGGTAAAGATATAGGAATTGGTGACAGAGTAAATATGTTATTTTCTTCTAGCCTGGTTACCTATGGAAGAGGTAAAGGAATTGTAGTAGAAACAGGAATGACAACAGAAGTTGGAAAAATTGCAGGCATGATAAACAGCACTCAAAAACAAGAAACGCCTCTACAGCAAAAACTAAACAAACTAGGAAAAACATTAGGAATAGCGGCTTTAGCTATATGTGCCTTTATTTTCGTAGTAGGACTAATTCAAGGAAAAGAACCAATCCACATGTTTATGACAGCAGTAAGTCTTGCCGTTGCAGCCATTCCAGAAGGGTTAGTAGCCGTATCTACCATTGTTTTAGCCATTGGTGTGCAAAAAATGGTCAAGAAAAATGCCATTGTAAAAAGATTACCAGCAGTAGAAACATTAGGAAGCGCAACTGTAATTTGTAGTGATAAAACAGGAACCCTAACTAAAAATCAAATGACAGTAGAAAAAATATTCATTCATAACAAAACACAAGACCTAAAAGAAATAAAATCAAGCAGTGAAGACGTACAAAAATTAGTATATGCTAACATGCTATGTAATGACACCAAAATTTCAAATGATGGAACCTTAACAGGAGACCCAACAGAAACAGCATTAGTCGACATGGCATTCAAACTAGACTTTGACCCAAGTATTTACGATAGAACCCCTCGTCTAAACGAAATACCATTTGACTCTGATAGAAAATTAATGACAACAGTAAACGAACAAAACGGAAAATACATCGTTTACACTAAAGGTGGAGTAGACGAGTTACTAAAAAGATGCCAAAGCTACTTGTTGAATGGAGAGGTAAAACAAGATTTAGACAATTATGCAACAGTAATTAGAAAGAACAACGAAGAAATGGCAAAAGAAGCCCTAAGAGTATTAGCCTGTGCCTACAAAGAAATTGACCGCAAACCATCCAAAGAAGAAATGGAAAGCCTTGAAAATAACCTAACCTTTATAGGAATGGTTGGAATGATTGACCCACCAAGGCAAGAAGCAAAAATAGCAGTCGAAAAATGTAAAACAGCAGGAATAAAAACCGTAATGATTACAGGAGACCATATCGCTACAGCTACAGCCATTGCTAAAAAACTAGAAATTTTAGAAAAAGAAGACGAAGCCATAACTGGTTTAGAACTAGAAAAAATGACAGACGAAGACTTAGAAAAAAGAGTAAAAAAATATTCTGTTTATGCTAGAGTATCTCCAGAGCATAAAGTTAGAATTGTTAAAGCATGGCAAAAAAATGGAGAGATTGTTGCCATGACAGGAGATGGTGTAAATGACAGTCCAGCTCTTAAAACATCAGACATTGGTTGTGCTATGGGAATAGTAGGAACGGATGTTGCCAAAGAAGCAGCAGATGTTATCCTAACAGACGATAACTTTGCGACTATCGTATCAGCAGTAGAAGAAGGAAGAAGAATTTATGATAATATATTAAAAGTAATCCAATTCTTACTATCTAGCAATGTAGGAGAAATTGTTGTGCTATTTTTAGCAACCTTATTTACACCACTATTTGCAAAATGGTTTGGAATTACTGACATATCTCACTTAGAAATTTTATTACCAGTCCATATTTTATGGATTAACTTAGTAACAGACTCACTTCCAGCTTTAGCCTTGGCTTTTGACCCAGCAAACAGCGATATTATGAATAGAAAACCAGCAAAACCTGGAAAAGGTGTCTTTACCAAAGGCATGACATGGCGTGTCATTTACCAAGGGGCCATGATAGGATTATTAACACTTGCAGCCTTCATGATAGGTTTAGCAACTACCAAAGAGCCAATTGGGAACTTAAGCCTAGATGCTTCTAAAATAGAAGTTGGTCAAACTATGGCATTTGTAACACTTGCACTTTCAGAATTAGCACATGTATTTAATGTAAGAAACAATAAAAAATCATTATTTAAAACAAAGGTATTTAATAATACCAAACTAATTTGGGCAATTTTAGCATCTGCTGGATTGATGTTTGTGATTCTTGCCATACCAGCTTTGCGTGAGATTTTTAGTATACCACTTCTTCCAACGGAAAATATTATTGAATTGGTTTGCCTAATATTAGCGCCAGTTGTAATAGTGGAATTGTTTAAGTTATTTAAAATCAACACAACAAAGGACGAATAAAACAAAAGTGGCAACAAATTTTGTTGCTATTTTTTTATAAATATGGTAAGATAATGCTAGAAAATGGGAAAGATAAGAGGAAAGAATATGGAAAAGCAAGAATTGCTAGAAAAAAGAGAATTTTATCAAACAAACAAAAATAAATTAAATAAAAACTTGCAAGAGAAAATAGAAAAAGCATTTGACATAGATTTTACTTATCATTCAACGACAATAGAAGGAAATACTTTATCCTTAATTGAAACAAAGGCAGTAATAGAAGATAACAGGTGCTACCCATACACAACCTACACCAAATGAAATGTATAACCAACTAAGATTTTTTTATGATGATTTGAAAAAAAAGGAACAAACCATGGATGCTATAGAATTAGCTGCATGGACGCATGCTGAATTTGTAAAAATACATCCATTCCCAGATGGCAATGGACGAACTTCAAGACTAATTATGAATTATCAACTAATGGCAAAAGGATTTTTACCAATTATTATTAAAGTAGAAGATAGACTAGACTATTATAATCATTTAGACGTATATGCAACAACAGATGATTTGCAACCTTTTACACAAATGATAGAAAAATTAGAAGAAAAAAGATTAGACGAAATAAACAAAATGATAAAACAAGAAATTTCGAAAGAAGGAAAGGAATAAAAAATGAGTGATAAATTTTATGTAACAACACCAATCTACTATCCAAGTGGAAGATTTCATATAGGAACCGCCTACACAACAGTCTTAGCAGACAGTATGAAAAGATATCATAAATTAAAAGGGAAAGACACTTACATGCTAACGGGAACAGACGAACATGGACAAAAGATTGAAAAAAAGGCAAAAGAAGAAGGACAAACACCACAAGAATATGTAGACAAAATGGCAAAAATGGCAAAAGAATTGTGGGCTAAAATGGAAATAGAATATGACGACTTCATTAGAACAACAGATAAAAGACATGAACAAGTAGTACAAAAAATATTTAACCAATTCATGGAAAATGGTGACATCTATAAAGGCGAATATGAAGGATGGTACTGTATTCCTTGTGAGACCTTTTTCACCGAAACACAATTAGTAGAGGGAAAATGTCCTGACTGTGGTAGAGAAGTAGAATTAATGAAAGAAGAATCCTACTTTTTTAACATGAAAAAATATGCAAGTAACCTTTTAAAATATTATGAAGAACATCCAGACTTTATTCAACCAGAATATAGAAAAAATGAAATGATAAACAACTTTATCAAACCTGGCTTAGAAGACTTATGCGTTAGTAGAACCTCTTTTGATTGGGGAATTAAAGTCAAAAAAGATCCAAAACATGTAGTATATGTATGGTTAGATGCCCTAACCAACTATATTACAGCTCTAGGCTACTTATCTAGTGACGATACCCTATTTCAAAAATATTGGCCAGCAGACCTGCAAATTGTAGGAAAAGACATAGCAAGATTTCACCTAATTTATTGGCCAATCTTCCTAATGGCATTAAACTTGCCATTACCCAAAACCATCTTAGTCCATAACTGGATTATGATGAAAGACGGAAAAATGTCAAAATCAAAAGGAAATGTAATCTATCCAGAAACATTAATAGAACGTTATGGTCTAGATAGTGTTCGTTACTTTCTATTAAGAGAAATGCCAGTTTCACAAGATGGCATATTTTCGCCAGAAGCCTTTATAGAACGATACAATTTTGATTTATGTAACGACCTAAGCAATCTTTTAAATAGAACAGTATCTATGGTAAACAAATATTTTGAAGGAGTCGTTCCCACTTATAATGGAACACCAAACGCAGTAGACAAAGAATTAGAAGAATACACGACTTCACAAATCGAAAAATTTGAAGAAAAATGGAACAACTACGAAATAGCAGCAAGCATCCAAGAAATATGGAGCCTAATTGCAAGAACCAATAAATATATTGACGAAACCATGCCATGGGCATTAGCAAAAGAAGAAGAAACCGAAAAATTAAAAGCTTGTATGTATCATTTAATAGAAAATCTAAGAAAAATAGCTATCTTAATCAAGCCTTTTATGACCGCTACAGCAGACGACATTTTTAGACAAATAGGAATCGAAGAAAATGAATTGAAAAACTGGCAAAAATTAAAAACTTATGATAAAATAGGAAACAACAAAGTAATACAAAAAGGAGAGCCAATTTTCATGAGATTAGACGTAGAAGAAGAAGTTAAATTTTTAAAAAATATCATGAAAGCCTAAAAAACAATAAACCAAAGAAAGGAAGGAAATAAAAATGGGAGAAACAAAAGAAAGAAGAAAAAACAAGAAGGGAAAGCACAAAGAAAAAACAACATTGGGAGATATTGTATTTCGAGTATTAGTAATTGTTAGTATATTTTTTATAGCACTAATAGCTTATGTATTTTATATAAGAGCAATGCAATAATACCAAATTGGATGTGCAATTGGGGACGTTTCTTTTTGCACCTTGTCATAATTGTTAAAAGAACTGAATATACATATATATAAGAAAAGTTTGAAACAAGGACAAGGTGAAAAAAATATGTTAAATGTTACTGTGCTAAAAATGAAGGATATCAAAAAATACATAATAGGAATGTTAGCAACTGTAATACTTATCATAACCATTAGTAAATATTTTTCACGGCAAAAATACAAAAGAAAAAATAGTTGTGGAAAATTTATTTGCCCCCAATAATATGATGAAGTGTTTAGAACAAACTGTACCGTCAATGACAGTTATCAATGAAGAATACAAAGAAATAGAAAATGAAAACAACAAACATTCAGAGGATAAGTTGCTGCAAGGAATTTTAAAAGCACAAGTTAGTTTCATAAAAGGAATGGAAACAATAGAAGAAAAACAAGCAAAAGAAAAAACACAAGAACAAGAAACTAAGCAACAAGAAGTGGCAATTGTACCCGAGCGGAGAAGTAGCAACCCAAGTAATTACAAACAATCCAATTCAAGAAAAATTTAATACGGAATATGGAAAAGTAAAAATAAAAAATGAAACAGACTATCCATTAACAGAAGAAATGTTACAGCCAGATATTACAATCGAAAACAAAAATATTGTATTATTTCATACGCATAGCTGTGAAAGTTATACATCTAGCGAGGCTTATCCCTATACTCCAACAGGAAATTTTCGAACAACAGATTTAAATTTTACCGTAACAAAAGTGGGAGCTGAGTTAGAAAATCAATTAAAGCAATACAATTACAATGTGATACATGATACATCTTATCATGATTATCCAGCTTACAATGGATCTTATACTAGGTCACTAGCAACCGTAGAAAATATATTGAAAACAACACCTAGTGATATCGTAATCGATGTGCACCGTGATGCGATAGGAAGTAGAAGCGACTATGCGCCAACAGTTAAAATTGGTGAGGACACAGCCGCGCAAATTATGTTTGTTATTGGAACCAACAATGGAGGGTTATGGCATCCTAATTGGAATCAAAACCTTAAATTTGCCATAAAAATACAAGAAAAAGCAGAAGAGATGTATCCAGGACTATTCAAACCAATAACCCTAACAAAATCGAGATACAATCAACATACTGCTAAATATGCAAGCATTATTGAAGTAGGAGCAACAGGGAATACGTTAGAGCAAACCTTAACTAGCATGAAATATTTAGCCAAGGTAATGAGTGAAGTAATGAAATAGTAAAGGTACAAGAAGGAAAAATCTTCTTGTACCTTTTAATAATCTCATAAAATTAACATAAAGTGTTGCAATAATTTCCAAAATACGGTATAATAGGAAATAGGGGGTAAAAAATATGGGAAAAAATGAAAATATTGAAATAACAAGAATATTAGATATCTTAAAAAGTAAAAAGCTAGTAATCCTAGTTATTTTAGTGACTTTTATTTTAATAGGATATATGTATTCCTATTTTTATGTAGTACCAGAATATAAAGCAACCTCAACCTTATTATTAATACCAAACAGTACAACAGGAGGACAAGTAGTAACCTCACAAGATTTAGCAGTAAGCACCGACCTAACTGTAAACAAGGGACTAATAGAAACTTATCGTAAAATTGGGGAGAACTCTAAAGTACTAAAACAAGTAATTAATAACTTAGGACTAGATATGACAGAAGAAGAGCTATTAAGCCAAATGAAAATTAGTATCAAAAAAGAAACCTATGTAATAGAAGTAGCAGTAACTAACAAAGAACCTAAAAAAGCAATGGAAATAGCACAAGAATTTGACAAAGTATTTTTACAAGAAATACAAGAAATTTATCATTTAAACAATGTAGGAATTGTAGACGAAGCACGTATGCCAGAAAAACCATACAACATCAATCATGCAAAAGATATGGTAATATTTTTAGTGATGGGATTAGGAGTATCCTTTATTGGCATGGTCATCTTCTATTTAGTCGATAATACCATAAAAAAAGAAGAAGAAATTGAAAAATACATTCATTTAAAATCATTAGGAAGCATACCACTTAGCCAAGATAAAACAGGAGAACTTGCAAGTAGAAACAATGCAAAATCCTATGTAACAGAATGTATCAATACCATAAGAACCAACATTTTATACATGAATTCAGCCAAAAACGCAAAAACCATTCTTATAACAAGCTGTACACCACAAGAAGGGAAAAGCTGGGTCTCAGCCAATATTGCTAATGCCTTTGCAGAAACTGACAAAAAAGTAATATTAATTGATAGTGACCTAAGAAAAGGAAGAGCTCACAAAATATTCAAAGTAAGCAATCAAGAAGGGCTTTCTAATTACCTATATTCTATGACAGAAGATAGAAAAGAAAATATTGAATTAGCCAAAAAATATATTCAAGAAACCAAAATACCAAATCTACACATATTAACAAATGGAAACGTACCACCAAACCCAGCAGAACTATTAGAATCAAACCAAATGAAAGAATTACTAGCCATATTAAAAAACATCTATGATGTCATTGTTATCGATGCGCCACCATGCAAATTAGTAACTGACAGTGTAATTCTATCTACCATTGTAGACTCTACCATATTAGTAGCAAACAGCGAAAAAACCAAAATGAAAGATTTCAATGAAGTTAAGAAATCAATCCAAATGGTAGGGGGAGAAATTATTGGTGCCATTTTAAACAAAAAGAAATTAGAAGGAAAAACCTATCATAATGGCTATTACTATTATGGAAATGCAGAAGAAACAGCCAAACAAAAAAAGCAAGAAAAGAAACAAATATCTGTTGAAAAGGTAATAGAAGAAGCACGCCCAATGCTAGAAAATAAAGACTTTACAGAAGAACCAAAAGAAGAGAACGAAAAAATAGAAGTAGCTAAAAAATCTGTAAAGGAAGAAAAAAACCAAAAAGATAATTTGACAGACATGAAAAAGTTTATTAGTCAAAAAATTAAAAACTTACAAAAAGATTATGAAGAGCTAGCAAGTACAGTTAAGGACAAAAGTTATATCGAAATTCTTTTGAAAAAAGCAGAAGAAGAAAAATTAACAAAAGAGCAAGTAGGAGAAATTATAAAACAAGAGATTTCAAACTTAAGCCAGAAATCCTTAACAAAAGAACAAGTAGAAGACATCATTAGTCAAGAAATTTCTGCATTAAGCAAAGAAGCTTTAACCAAAGAACAGGTAGAAAATATTATAAGCCAAGAAGTCTCACTACTGAATAAAGAAGCCCCAACAAAAGAGCAACTAGAAAAAGTTTATGACCAAATGGAAGAAACAAGAAAAACAACAAGCAAAATGGTAAACGAAGTAATAAAACAAGAAATCACAAAAATAGATTACACAAAACAAATCGAGCAAATGAATGAAATGCTAACCAACTTAAAAGATAGCTATTTAGAATTATCCAACCAAATGAAAGCAAACGAGTTAGAAAAACAAGCAAAAGCAATTGAGGATGTAGAAGCGAAATTAATAGCAGATAATCATAACAATAATTATGAAAATAAAATAAAAAATATAATTGATTTTAAAGCCTTAAAAAAGCAAAGAAATAAGAAAAAGGTATATTCAATTGAAGAAGACATTGCTTATGAAGATTTAGAGCAAACAGCAACCTATGTAATACCACTTCAAACTAGAAAAGTAAGTGGAGAAACATCTTATGAAGACAACTATCAAAAGTCAATGTATTAAAAAAAATGTGCAATTGGGGACGTTTCTTTTTTCACATACCACAATGTTAAAAAAGAAACGTCCCCAATTGCACATTTTTTTGTAAAATTTCTCCAAAAGGCTTTCAAAAAACAACAAAATGGTATAAAATAAGAAAAAATAATAAAAGGAAGAGGAAAATGAACAAAAAATGGCAAATCTATGAAACAGACGAAGAAAAAATTAAACAGTTACAAGAAAAATACCAAATCAATAAGTTATTAGCCACCATATTAGCCAACAGAGGAATCACGAAAAAAGAAGAGATACGATTATTCTTAGAGCCAACGAGAAACGATTTTCACAATCCCTTTTTAATAAAAGACATGGAAAAAGCCGTAAAAAGAATTATAACAGCCATTGAAAAGCAAGAAAATGTTACTATTTATGGTGATTATGACGTAGACGGAATAACCAGTATTACGGTATTAAAAAGTTTTTTACAAGATAGAGGATTAGAAGTAGAAAGTTATATTCCCAATCGATTAGACGAAGGATATGGATTAAACAAAGCAGCAATTGGGAAAATTGTAGATAATGGAACCCAATTAATGATAACCGTTGACTGTGGTATATCAGCAGTAGAAGAAATTAGTTATGCTAAATCTTTAGGAATTGAAACCATAGTAACAGACCATCATGAACCAGGAACGATATTACCAGATGCACTTGCTGTTATTGACAACAAACGAAAAGACAGTAACTATCCATTTAGAGAACTAGCAGGAGTAGGTGTTGTTTTTAAACTAATTCAAGCAATTGGTATTCAATTGGGGCTAAAAGAAGAAGAATATTTAAAATATTTGGACATTGTTTGTGTAGGAACCATTTCAGACATTGTTCCATTAGTTAATGAAAACAGAGTGATTGCTAAGCTTGGATTGATGCTAATTCGTCAAACTAAGAATATAGGATTGCAATCCATTATCAATTCTTCAGGTTATAGCAAAATAGACTCGAACAGCATTTCCTTTGGCATTGCACCTAGAATTAATGCCTGTGGAAGAATGGGGAAAGCAGAAGAAGCATTAGAATTATTACTATCCAAAAATTATCATGAAGCTGCTAACCTAACCAAAAAGTTAAACGAACATAATCGAGTAAGACAAGAAACAGAAAAAAATATCTTTGAAAATGCTATCCAACAAATCGAAGAAGAACAATTGCAAAACAAAAATGCCATTATTGTAGGAGGAGAAAATTGGCATCATGGTGTCATTGGAATTGTATCTTCTAAAATTACAGAAATGTATTTTAAGCCAAGCATTTTATTAAGCTTTGAAGAAGATGGAATAGGGAAAGGTTCTGGAAGAAGTGTTCCAGGTTTTGACTTACACGAAGCATTAAACCAGTGCACAGATACCATCGAAAAATTTGGTGGGCACAGTATGGCAGTAGGAATTACCGTAAAAAAAGAGAAATTCAATCAATTTAGAGAAAGTTTCGAAAAAATTGCAAAAGAAGCTCATATTGACCAAATGGTACCAGTCATTCAAGTAGATAGCAAAATTGATGTAAAAGATATTAACAAAGACATGGTAGAGAGCCTAAAACAATTAGAACCATTTGGCGAGGGAAACAGGATGCCAGTATTTGTTTTTAAGAATTTGAAAATCGACTCTATCCGTGCCTTAACAGAAGGAAAACACTTGAAACTAACCTTAAAAGACAATAACACCATTATTAACAGCATCGGCTTTAACCTAGGACATTTAGCTGAAGAATACCGAATTGGCGACAAGGTTGATGTAGTCGGTGTTCTAGAGATTAATAGTTTTAATGGAGTAGATAGTTTACAGATTAATATGAAGGATGTAATGAGGTCTTTATAGAAAACAAAGAGGTGAAAAAATTGCAAGAAGAAAAAGAAATAACCATACAAGACGTAATCAATAAAAGAAAAGAGCATACCAGAAAAATAGACATAAAACTAATCACAAAAGCATACAATTATGCGATTAAAAACCATGGTGACCAATGTAGACGTTCACGGAGAACCTTACATCATTCACCCACTTAATGTTGCCTACATTTTAGCAGACATCCGGTTTAGACGATAGCACCATAGCAGCAGCCTTATTGCATGATGTCGTAGAAGACACAGAAGTAACAGATGCAGATATTAGAAAAGAATTTGGCGTAGAAATTGCAGAAATGGTAGAAGGCGTAACCAAATTAGGCTCTGTGCAATTTGCCTCAATCGAAGAACAACAAGTAGAAGACTACCGAAAAATGTTCTTAGCTATGGGAAAAGACATCCGTGTTATCCTAATCAAATTAGCCGATAGACTTCACAACATGAGAACTCTAAAATACCTAAAAAGAGAAAGACAAATTGCAAATGCCAAAGAAACCATGGAGTTATATGCACCACTTGCCAATCGTTTGGGACTATATTCCATCAAATGGGAACTAGAAGACTTAGGCTTTAAATACCTAAACCCAGAAGAATTCCATGACTTAGTAGAAGGCATTAACAAAAAAAGAGAAGAAAGACTACAATTTATCGAAAAAATCATGGACGACATTCGTTTGCAACTTAAAAAGCAAAAAATAGAAGCAGAAGTTACACGGAAGAGCAAAACACCTATATAGCATTTACCGAAAAATGAAACGAGACAACAAAAACCTAGACCAAATCTATGACCTATTTGCCTTACGTATTTTAGTACATTCCATCAAAGACTGCTATGCAGCCTTAGGTGTTGTTCACGAAATGTACAACCCAATGCCAGGAAGATTTAAAGACTACATAGCAGTACCAAAGCCAAATATGTACCAATCCATCCACACTACATTGCTAGGAGATAAAGGAACCCCCTTTGAAGTACAAATTAGAACATGGGACATGCATCGCATTGCAGAATTTGGTATTGCTGCCCACTGGGCCTACAAAGAAGCCAACTACTTTGGAAAGAAAACGTCTGTTAAAGTAGAAGAAGACAAACTAGCATGGCTTCGTGAAACCTTAGAATGGCAAAAAGAAATGCAAGATCCACAAGAATTTCTGAACACATTAAAAACAGAACTATTCGAAGACGAAGTTTATGTTTTTACCCCAAAAGGAGAAATCAAAGTACTGCCAAGGGATGCCACACCAATTGACTTTGCCTACATGATACATGCCGAAATTGGCCATCATATGACAGGATGTAAAATCAACAGTAAAATGATGCCAATTATAACCCCACTAAAAAGTGGAGACATTGTAGAAATTATCACAGCAGATACCTCAAAAGGACCAAGTAGAGATTGGTTAAAATTTGTAAAAAGCACCAGTGCCAAAAACAAAATTCTAAGTTGGTTCAAAAAAGCACAAAAAGCAGAAAACATCGAAAAAGGAAAAGAATTAATCGAAAAAGAACTAAAAAGAATTGGTTTTACACATAGCGACCTATTTAAGCCAGAATATATGGAGCCAATGCTAGACAAATACAAATATAAAACTTTAGACGAAATGTATGCAGCAGTTGGATTTGGTGCAAACTCTTCTGTCAAAGTCATTGCCAGAATGTTGCAAGAATACCGAAAAGAACATGAAGAAGAAAACATCGAAGCAAAAATCGAAGAATTAGCCAAAGCCAAAGCCAAAAGACCAAAACCATCTAGCTCAGGTGTAATTGTAAAAGGAATTGATAATTGCCTAGTGAAACTATCCAAATGTTGTAATCCATTACCAGGAGACGAAATCGTAGGATATATTACAAAAGGAAGAGGTGTATCAGTCCATCGAAAAGACTGTGTTAATATTGGAGACCTATTTACAGAAGAAAACAGAATGATAGATGTAGAATGGTACAATGAACACGAAACCTCTTACCAAGTAGATATTGAAGTATTTTCTAATGACAGAAATGGTTTATTAATGGACATCTTAAAAGAAATAGGAGCAACAAAAGCAAAAATATTAGGCGTAAACACCAAAACTACAAAAGAAAGAATAGCAATCATCGATGTAACCTTAGAAATCGAAAACTTAGACGAACTAAATAAAGTACAAAAAGCAATCAGAAAAGTAGACAGCGTCTACGAAGTAAAAAGAAAGAAATAGGAACAATGTCCGATGGGGGACATATCTATAAATAGTTTTAATAGAATTAGGAGGAAAAGGTAAAAAAATGAACAGAAACGAAGCTTATGAAATTTTAGAAAAATACATGAAAGGTGAAAAATATAGAAAACATTCATTAGCAGTAGAAGCAATCATGAAAGGCCTTGCTAAAAAACTAGAACCAGAAAAGGAAGAATACTGGGGAATTGTAGGGTTATTGCATGACTTAGACGAAGAACAATGTAATTGGCAAGAACATCCAGAAGTACATGGAAAAACAGCAGTAGAAATCTTAAAAAAAGAAGGAATAGAAGATAATACACTATTTGATGCTATATGTGCCCATAACCCAGCATCTGGTGTAAAGCCAATAACAACCTTGCAAAAAGCAGTATATGCTGCAGACCCAATGAGTGGATTTTGCAATGCCATTGCTTTATGCTATCCAGACAAAAAAATAGCCAGTGTCAAAACCAAATCTGTTTTAAAAAGAATACCAGAAAAAAGATTTGCTGCAGGTGCTAATAGAGAAGCAATGCTATCGATTGAAAAATTAGGAATTGAAATGGAAGAATTTGCAGAAATAGCCTTAGGCTCTATGAGAGAAATCTCAGACCAATTAGGATTGTAATGTCCTGTTTAGGGACGTTTTCTAGTTGGACATCAATGCAGGCAAAAGGAGAGAATAAGAAAGTGAAATTAAAAGAACTAAAGATAGATACTTGGATGGGGGATCCTACTAACTGTTATATTGTAGTAGATGAAGCTTCAAAAGAAACTATGGTAATTGACCCAGCAGGTGAAGTAGATAAAATAGAAGAGTTAATTCATATTATGGAAGGAAACTTAAAATATATTTATTTAACACATTGTCATGGTGACCATATATTAGGAGTAACCGAACTGAAAAATCGCTTAGGTGGTAAAATATTAATTCATAGAGAAGATAGTGAAGGGCTAAATAATCCAGAAATTAATTTGTCACCCTATATTGGAGTAGGAGAAATTGAGTTAGAAGCCGATTCTAGAATTGATGACCAAGATTTAATTCACTTAGGAAATTTACAGTTTAAAGTGCTACATACACCAGGGCATACAAAGGGAAGTACTAGCCTTTATTGTGAAGAGGAGAAGTGCCTGTTTTCTGGCGATACAATTTTTAGAGGAACATGGGGAAGAACCGATTTGCCTACCTCTAGTAGAGTGGATATTATGAAGTCAATTGAAGAAAAGATTATGGTTTTACCAGATGAGACGATTGTGTATCCTGGTCACCGGTATGATGGCGATGTTAAAGGATGAAAAGCCAATTTATTTGGAGTTGAAACCAAAGTTGTTCTAAAAAACCTTGAAAATTACATAAAATTGTAGTATAATAATGCCGTAAGAAAGCTAAATTAGTGGGTGTAGAAAAGGAGGCTTTAAAATGAAGCGGAAAAAAACAATTAAGATTGAGAAAGCAGTAAGAAAAGAATACGTAGTGACAGAGAAAAAAGAGAAGAGAGTAAGAGATTATTATATTACTTCTCCAAAAGGGAAAGCATTAGAAATTATAAGATGTTTTCCTAAAGGCATCCTTGTTATGTCAAAGGACGAGTGGTGCTACTGTAAAAGAGTTCGTCTTACACTAGAAGATGGAAAGGTAGTAGCAGCATGCGAATATGAAGCGTTTTTTAATGTATTAGTTGAAAGACGAATACAAGGTAGCAATTAGAAATATTAGTGGCACCGGTGTTTCCGGTGCCATCAATTAAAAAGAAAGAAAGTGATAACTATGTACAAAATAGAACCAAGAACACTAGCAGGATTTATGGAACTATTACCAAGCGAGCAAATCCTATTTAACCAAATGAAAGAAAAAATAGAACGGAACCTATCAAAAATTTGGTTTCCTGCCATTAGACACACCAGTAATTGAATTGTCGGAAGTATTGCTAGCAAAAGCTCGGTCGGAGAAACCGAAAAACAAATCTATCGATTTCATAAAGGAGAAACCGACCTATCATTACGATTTGACTTAACAGTTCCGTTATCGAAATACATAGCCAAAAACTATGGAAACTTAAGCTTTCCTTTTCGAAGATATCAAATAGGAAAAGTTTATCGTGGCGAAAAAACACAAAAAGGAAGATTTCGTGAATTCTACCAATGTGATATTGATGTCATTGGCGATGGCGAGCTTGACTTAATAAACGATGCAGAACTTCCAAGCATCATATATACCATCTTTAAAGAATTAGGCTTTAATGATTTTACCATTTGCCTTAATAACCGTAAAATACTAAATGGACTATTTGAAAGTTTAGGACAAAAAGAAGCTTCAGTAGAAATTCTAAGAACCATTGACAAAATTGAAAAAATAGGAAAACAAAAGGTAATGAAAGAATTACAAAAACAAAACGTAGCCCAAAATGCTATCGAAAAAATAATAGCTTTTATAGAAATTGAAGGAACTTCCAATGAAAAACTACAAAAATTAGAAAGTTTAAAAATAGAAAATGAATTATTTAAAAAAGGAATCGAAGAGCTAAAAGAAGTCGTAAAAAATATTCGTCTATTTGGTGTGCCAGAAGAAAACTTTAAAGTAGACTTAACCATTGCAAGAGGATTAGACTATTACACAGGAACTGTCTATGAAACATTTTTAAATGACTACCGAGAAATAGGAAGTATTTGTTCTGGACGGAAGATATGACAATTTAGCAGAATATTACACTGATAAAAAATTACCAGGGGTTGGAATATCTATTGGATTAACAAGATTGTTTTATAAACTAAATGAACTAAACCTAATCCAAGCAAAGCAAAAATCCATTGCTAATGTGTTAATTATTCCTATGATAGAAAATTTAGAAAAACCAATTACTTTAGCAACTAATCTAAGAAATCTTGGCGTAAAAACAGAAATTTATTTAAATGATAAAAAACTAAAAGCAAAATTTAAATATGCTGATAAATTAAAAATACCTTATGTGATTGTAATAGGCGAAGACGAAATTGCTAATAATATAGTTAAGGTAAAAGATATGGAAACGGGAGAAGAAAGAAGTGTTTCATTAGAAGCAAGTGAGATTGCAAATGGAATAAGATAATAGATAAAAAAGGCGAAAATTCTTAGAAAATTCGTCTTTTTATTTTTTTATGTTAAGATTTGACTTTTTTGGAAAAATAGGTTATAATTATGTATACAGGCGGAGTATGCCTGCTGTGATGTTTGCTGTTATACTCCAAATGGAGGATACGGCTTTATATATATAAATAATAAAATATTAAAAAGGAGGGTATTCTTATGAAGAGAATGCGGAAATTGGTTGCTAGTTTGATGTTGCTAGCAGCAGTAATGGTAATGGTAACAGGTTGTGGTAGCTCTAGGAAAGAGGAGAAACCGAAACAGGCAGAGGAGCCAAAAAAGGAAGCTAGTACTACACCTATAGTAGTAGTCGAGGAAGAAGAGAATTTTAAATTGAAATTCGTTAATCCTGACCAGGAAACTTCCTTTGATTTCTGGATTGAAGAGGTAGAAGAAGACGAAGTCTTCGAAGAACCTGAGGTAGAGATTCAGAATGAAGAAGGCGAACCTGATGTAACTAAGAAACCAACAAAAACAATTTATTATTGGAGTTGGTATCGGTGGAGTAAGTTAGGCAGAGAGATGCTGCTCGAGGAGAAGATTGAACAGTTATCAGAAGACGTTAAAGAAGTTGATATTAAAAACAAAACAGGAGTATATCTTCTGCGGTATGAATTTGAAAATCAAAAATTAGACGTAACTGTGTTTGTTCACAGTAAGTCTGATTTGTCAACTTCAATAGTAACTACTGAAAATACTGTAAAACAATCAACAGAAGCAGCAGAAGTTAAAAAATCCCAGTCTGTAAACAACAAAGCTAAGGCACAGACACAGGAGGCATTAAAGGCAAAAGTAACAAGTAAGCCTGAAAAACCGAATCTTCCTGAAGGGAGCGAAGACGAAAGTGATAAGTGGCCCAATGTACCAAAGCCAGATTACGATATGTCTAACGTAAAGGTTACTGGACTGGTTCACACCTACGATGGGACAGCAAAATATGTGACAGTTGAAGGAGTACCTATTACTGTAACATATACAGTAATAGGAGATGGAAAAATTAATCCAGGAACCTATAAAGTGACCATTAAGTTTAAAGGTTTAATTAGCTATAATCCGATTCCAGATAAAGTAGTTGAAATGACTATTTTACCGAAACCGGAAGAGCCGAAACCAGAGGAACCGAAACCGGAAGAGCCGAAACCAGAGGAACCGAAACCAGAAGAGCCGAAACCGGAGGAACCAAAAAAAGACACTTTGAAGGATACTGATGTCACAGTAACCTTACCATCAAACTTAGAGTATGATGGTAAAGCAAAGGAAGTGTTAGTAACTCTTCTGAATAATGTTACAGCGAATGTAACTGTTACCTATGAAGGTGGCACGACTGACGGCAAAGTTATTAATGAAGGCAGTTATACTGCTGTTGTAACAGTAACAGGTGTTGGTAATTACGAAGGAGTTGTTGTAAAACGGATAAGCTTTGTAATTACAAAAAAAGAAGAACCACCAGTTCCGCCAGCTACAAAAAATGAGTTAAAAGACACAGATGTAACTGTAAGTATTCCTACTAACTTAGTAGAGAATGGAAGAAGCAAGGAAGTGTCGGTAACCCTTTTAAATGGAGTTACAGCGAATATAGCTGTTACTTATAGTGGAAATACAACAGATGGGAAACCGATTAAGGAAGGCAGCTATACTGCAGCTATAACAGTAACTGGAACAGGCAATTATACAGGTACTGTTGAAAAAAAAGTTTCCTTTACAATTGTAAAGGAAACTAAGCCGGATGATCCAGATCATGGGAATCCGGATGACAAAGATGATGCTCCAGAAGAGGGAAAACCTGGGAATCCTGACGATTCCCAGAACCCAGGAGGAGACACTAATGAGCCAGGAGAAAATCCAGATGGGGATAAGAATCCTGGTTTGCCTCCAGAGACATCTAATCCAGGGGGCGATAAGAACCCTGGAGAAAAATCAACCGTAGAAAAAGCGGAAGAAAAAAAGACAGACGCGGAAGAAGCGGCAGACGAAGAAAAAGCGGCAGCAGAAGCAGCAGCAAAAAAAGCAGCCGAAGAAAAAGCGGCAGCAGAAGCAGCAGCAAAAAAAGCAGCCGAAGAAAAAGCGGCAGCAGAAGCAGCAGTAAAAAAAGCGGCAGAAAAAAAGGCAGCAGAAGCAGCAGCAAAAAAAGCGGCAGAAAAAAAGGCAGCAGAAGAAAAAGCGGCAGCTGCAGAAGAACCAGACGACGACGCAGAATAGTGTAAGTAATGCTTGCACACCTCCGTAAAGAGTGGTCTGCTGATTGACAGCAGACCACCATGAAAGATAATTGAATTATTTTATATACAAAAAGGAAGCCAATGGCTTCCTTTTTTGTTGCAAAAATATTTCAAAAAGCATAAAAACGTCGTTAAACCACAATAAGATTACAAAACAAATACAAAAAGCACAAAAAACATTACAAAAATATTACAAACATATTGCAAAAAGTAAAAAAATGTTATATAATAGAAAGGAACGGTGCATCTTTGGATAACATAATGCACAACAAAAAGGTTTAATTTTTTATAAAACTATAATATTTTAAAATAGGAGGAAAAAGAGATGTCTAGTTTTATTCAAAATCAAAAACGAAGAGTAATCGCTATGATAATTACTATTATCATGGCTGTTACAGGTGTACCAGTTGCTTTATTGGCAGCAACAGAAGACACCACACCACCAGATATACAAATCAATGTAAGATCTGGAAGAATTAAAGCGGGAACAGAATTAAGTTTCACAATTACAGATGAATCTGAAATTGAAACCATTTATTATGGCTGGGACCGTCATATAGAAAATAAGGAGACAGATCTGTACTATGAGTTGGAAGATATAACACAAAAAATATTTACCACCATAGCACCAGATGCTAATAATTTAGGAATACACGAATTTAGTATCGCTGCGAAAGACAAAAAGCAGAACCGTACAAAATGGATAGATATTCCCTATTATGTAGTAGCAGAAGACGTACCAGCAGATTACGTAGACAACGTAAAACCTGACGTTAAATGCAACAAACCAGATGACTATCCTTATAACGATTCAACCATTGCACAAGGAAGAAAAATCAAAGTTGAATTAGTAGATGACAACGAAATCTATTGGATAGGATATAAATGGGTAAGAGAATATACCAAGGACTATGAAACAGATGCAACCTTTGTATATAAACCAGGAAAAGAATTTACCTTCATAGCCCCACAAGAAACCGGCGAATGGTATTTACAATACTATATGCGTGACGGTTCTAATAACATGTCTTTAGGAAACTGGACCAGATACTATGTAGGTGACTTAGAAGCGCCAGTATTAACCTTACAAGGACCAGCAACCATGGACGTGCCAATAGGAGGAACCTTTGTAGACGAAGGTGCAAAATGGACAGACAACATGGATGGAGAAGGTATCGTTTACGCCAATGAACAATTAGATACCTCTAAAGTAGGACCTCAAACCCTAACCTATACCTATACAGACCAAGCAGGAAACAAATCAAATACCGTAACAAGAGTAGTAACCGTAGTTGGAAAAAGAGATGAATATAAATTAACACCACCAACTAGACTAAGTTACTTTGTTAATGATGCCCTTGATTTAACAGGAGCAAAAATACAAGTTACCGATACAAGAGGAAACGTAACCTATGTAGAACCAACACCAGAAATGTTTGCTGGCTTTTCAACAAGCAAAGCAGGAAGCTTTAACATAAGATTTACTTATGGAACAGGTGTAGCACTATATAGATATACCGTTACAGACGTTATTGAAAGAATTGCAGAAGTTGTACCACCAACCAAAACAACCTATCAATATGGAGAAGAACTTGACTTAACAGGTGGAAAACTAAGACTAGAAATGAGATCTGGAGAAATCAAAGAAATTGATTTAACAGAAGACATGGTAAGTGGATATGACAGCACTTTCGTTGGAGAACAATATTTAACCGTTGAATACGATGGTTTAATAGAATTCTTACCAATTACTGTAACCAAAAAGCAAGTAACAGCCAATGATTTAAACGTTACTATGCCAGAAAATTTAACTTTTGATGGAACTGCTAAAGTGGTAACAGTTACACCAAAAGATAATATTGCAAGTGAAATTGGAAACATTACAATAAAATATTATCCAGTCGTTGATGGCGTTGAAGGAACACCAACAACAACAGCACCAACTGGCGCTGGAGAATATAAAGTAAAAGTAGACATCGCCGAAGGTACGGCATATGGTGCTATCAATGGCTTAGAAATAGGAACATTAAACATAGCAAAAGCTAGTCAAAATGCTCCTGTATTAAGCATGGAAAAAACCGAAGTAAAATTAACAGAAAAACCAGTATTAACCGTAAGCAACAAAACAGATGCCAAAGCGGGTATTACCTATGTATCAAGCGATAATAACGTATTAACAATTGATGAAGAAGGAAACATTACATTAGTAGGAGAAGGAACAGCAACAATTACCGTAACTTTTGATGGAACAGCAGATTATGAAGAAACTACCAATACGATAACAGTAACCGTAACAAGAGACGACTTAGTAGCAGACAACTTCGAAGTAACCAACAACAACTATACTTTTGAAGAAAACGTAGCAAGACAAGTAACCGTAACCTCAAAATTAGAAGGTATTACAAGTGATGACATCACCATTAAATATTATAAAGTAATTAACACACAAACAGGAGAAACAGAAAGTACAGAAACCAAAAATCCAACCAATGCAGGAACTTATAAAGTAGTAATTGACATTGCAGAAACAGAAAATTACCAAGCAAAACAAAACATAGAAGTAGGAACCTTAGTAATAGCAAAAGCAAACCAAGCAGTACCTAACGTAACAATCAGCAAAAACAATGTAATCATAACAGAAGCAGCACCAGCTATCACAGTAAGCAATGTAGCAGAAGCAAAAGGAAACGTAGCTTACATGGCAAGTGATGCCAATATTGCAACTATAGATGCTACAACTGGAGAAATCCAATTAGTAGGAGAAGGAACCGTAACCTTTACCGTAACCTTTGCAGAAACAGAAAACTATAAGGCAAGTACAGAGGCCGTAACCCTAACAATCGAAAAAGACCAATTAAAAGCAGAATACTTTACCATTAATAAAGAAGCTACTTATGACGGAACTTCAAAAGCAGAACAAGCAGTAGCAGACATTGATGGAATAGGAAACATTACAACCATCTACGAAAAAGATGGTGTACAAGTTGACCCTGTAGAAGCAGGAAACTACGATATTTTTGTAAGCGTAACAGAAGGAACCAAATACCAAGCAATCGAAAAATTACCAATTGGAACCTTAGTTATTAAACAAGCAGAACAAAATGTACCAGAATTAGAACTAAGCCAAAATAGCGTAAAATTAACAGAAGAAACACCAGTCTTAACTGTTAAAAATAGCGCTATGGAAAATGGAGCAGTAACCTTTGCTTCAAGCAACGAAAATGTAGCAACCATTAACGAAAATGGAGAAATTACATTAGTAGGTGCAGGAAATGTAGAATTCACTGTAACTTTTGGTGCAACCAACAATTATAGTGCAAAATCAGCAACAATCAGCTTAGAAGTAATAAGAGGAACTTTAGTAGCTGATGACTTTATCGTGGAAAATAACAACACAACTTTTGATGGAAGCGTAAAAGAAGCAACTGTAAGAACAGACTTAGACGGTGTAGGAACGATTACTGTAACCTACAACCCAGAAAACCCAACAGCAGTTGGAGAATATGACATCATAGTAAGTGTTACAGAAGGAACCAAATATGCAAGCATAGAAAACTTAAAAGTTGGAACCTTAACTATTGATAAACAAGCACAAGCAACACCAGAATTAGAATTAAGTAAAAATAGCGTAAAAATGACAGAAGAAGCACCAGTTTTAACTGTTAAAAATAGCGCTATGGAAAATGGAGCAGTAACCTTTGCTTCAAGCAACGAAAATGTAGCAACCATTGGAAATGACGGAAAAATCACATTAGTAGGAGCAGGACAAGTAGAATTTACCGTAACCTTTGGTGCAACTGACAATTATAGTGCAAAATCAGCAACTATTAGCTTAGAAGTAACCAGAGATACCTTAGAAGAAACAGATTTCATTGTAGAAAATGAAACTGCTACTTATGATGGAAATAAAAAAGAAGCAACCGTAAAAACAGACTTAGATGGTGTAGGAGCTATTACCATTACTTATGAACAAAATGGACAAGTAGTGGCAGAACCAACTAAAGCAGGAAGCTATGACATCATTGTAAACGTAACAGAAGGAACCAAATATGCAGCAGTAGAAAACCTAAAAGTTGGAACCTTAACCATCAACAAAGCAGAACAAAATGTACCAGAATTAGAATTAAGTCAAAATAGCGTAAAATTAACAGAAGAAGCACCAGTCTTAACTGTTAAAAATAGCGCTATGGAAAACGGCACAGTAACCTATACATCAAGCAACGAAGCAGTAGCAACAATCGACAATAACGGAACAATCCAATTAGTAGGAGCAGGAGAAGTAACCTTCACTGTAACCTTTGGAGAAACCGACAATTATAGTGCAAAATCAGCAACTATCAACTTAGAAGTAACCATCGATACCTTAAAAGAAACAGATTTCATTGTAGAAAATGAAACTGCTACTTATGATGGAAACAAAAAAGAAGCAACCGTAAAAACAGACTTAGAAGGTGTGGGAACTATCACAACTGTTTACAAACAAGGAGAAACAGTAGTTAGTGAACCAATCGATGCAGGAGTTTATGATATCTATGTTAACGTAACAGCAGGAACTAACTATGGAGCAGTAGACAATTTAAAAGTTGGAACCTTAACCATTAATAAAGCTAAACAAGAGGCACCTGTTGTAGCTTTAGACAAAGAAACTGTTGTATCAACAGAAGAAGCACCAGTATTAACCGTATCAAATATTGCAAATGCACAAGGAAACGTAACTTACACTTCAAGTAATGAAGCAGTAGCAACCATTAACAATAATGGAGAAATTACCTTAGTTGGAAAAGGACAAGTAACCTTTACCGTAACTTTTGCAGAAACAAACAACTATGAAGCAAGCACAGCAACAACCAATACATTAACAGTAACTTTAAATACATTAGTAGCAGATGACTTTATCATAGACACAGAAGCTACTTATAATGGAACATCAAAAGCTGGGAACGCAACAACAGACTTAGATGGTGTAGGAACTATCACTACTATCTATGAACAAAACGGAGTAGAAGTAGACCCAGTTGATGCAGGAACTTATGACATTTATGTAACAGTAACAGAAGGAAGCAAATACGAAGCAGTAGAAAAATTAAAGGTTGGAACCTTAACTATTGAACAAGCTGTATTCGAATTACCAGAAACAACAATTTTTGCAGACAAAACCGTAAACTACAATGGAAAAGTACATACCGTAGAAGTAGAAGGTTTGCCAGAAGGAATTATTGTTAATTACGAAGACGAAAATGGAAATCCAAGCAATGTTGGAGAAGATGTGGGAGAATACCATGCTATTGCAACATTTGTATTAAGCGCGGACTTAAGCAAGAACTACAAATCAATCGAACCAGCATCTATGACAGCAACATTAACCATTAAAGACTATATCCAAAAATATGAAATCGAAGCAAACCTAAAAGGTAACTATGCTTATGGAGAAGAATTGGATATTGACAATATCAACTTAATAGCAGTTATGGCATCTGGAGAAAGAAAAGTAGTAGACAAAGAAGAATATACTCTAACAACAAGTTATAACCCAAATAAATCAGGAGCACAAAAAATAACTGTATTCTGTATTCCAAATGGAGAAACACAAGGTGTTGTAGGTATTTACAATGTAGTAGTAGACAGAAAACAAGACCTAACAGCAGATGATTTTGAATTAACAGGTAACAGATATACTTATAATGGACAAGCAAAAAGAGTAACCGTAACACCAAGCGAAGAAATCGCAGATGGAATTGGCGAAATTACAATTAAATATTATAAAGTAGTAGACCTAGAAACTGGAGAAACAGAAGCAGCAGAAACGAAAAACCCAAGAAATGCAGGAATTTACAATGTAGTAATTGACGTTGCAGCAGGAACCGATTATGAAGCAACAACAATTAAAGTTGGAACATTAACCATTAACAAAGTTGACCAATTTGAACCAGAAGCAACCATTACACCAAACCCTGTAAAATTAACCGAAACAGCAACATTAAAAGTAAGCAATACAATTGACATTGCAGAAGATGCTACTATTAGCTATCAATCAAGCGATGCAAGTGTTGCAACCATTGACGAAAATGGAAATATTACATTAGTAGGAACAGGAAAAACAAACATAACAGTAACCTTTGAAGAAACTACCAACTATAATGCAACATCAACTGTAATTGAATTACAAGTATTAGCAGGAGACTTAAGCAAAGATGACTTTATCATAAATACAGAAGCTACTTATGATGGAACATCAAAAGCAGAAAATGCAACAACAGACCTAGAAGGTGTTGGAACTATTACAACTATCTATGAACAAAATGGAGTAGTAGTAGACCCAGTTGATGCAGGAAGCTATGATATCTATGTAACAGTAGAAGATGGAGCACAATATGCAGGTGTTCAAAAATTACCAATTGGAAGCTTAACGATTAGCAAAGCAGACCAAGACGTACCTGCCATTTCATTAGACAAAGAAACTGTAAAAATGACAGAAGAAGCACCAGTATTAACTGTGGCTAACTTAAACAATGCACAAGGAAATGTAAGCTATACTTCAAGTGATGCTAATGTAGCAACAATCGATAATAACGGAAAAATTACATTAGTAGGAGCAGGAGAAGTAACATTCACCGTAACATTTGCAGGAAATGACAACTATAATGCAAACAGTGCAACAACTAATACATTAACAGTATCAAGAGATACACTAACAGTAGATGCCTTCATCGTAACAAATACAGAAGCTACCTTTGACGGAAACGCAAAAGCAGCAGACGTAAAAGCAGACGTAGAAGGAATGGGAGAAATTACTGTAACCTATAAACAAGGGGAAACAGTGGTAGAAAACCCAAGCAATGCAGGAAGTTATGACATCTATGTAACTGTAACAGCAGGAACAAAATATGATGCAATTAGTGACTTAAAAGTAGGAACTTTAGTAATTGCAAAAGCAGACCAAGCAGCGCCAGTTGTATCATTAGATAAAGAAA